>DAOWFV010000237.1 GCA_030637805.1 Acidobacteriota bacterium
CTCCCCCGGCACCGCCGCGAAGCTCTTGCAGCCTACGTCATCACCAACCCATTCACCGGCAGCACCATCCCTTTCGACCTCGATTCCGGAGCGACCCTGTTCAAGCTCGCGGGCCTCATCCAGCTGCTGGCCGCCGACCCCACCTACCAGGTGAGCTGACCAGGGCAAAGGAGCACCCCATGCGCCACCCTATCGATCGCCGCCTCTTTCTCAAGACCGGTTTGATCGGCATCGGATCGAGTCTGATGATAGCCCGGAGCCCGTTCGCCGAGGTCTTCTCCCGACGGGCAGCGGGCCGACGCGTCCTGCCGGCGGACAACGGTCGCCGCCTCGTGGTCGTCCAGCTGCGCGGCGGCAACGACGGCCTCAACACCGTGGTTCCCTTCACCGACACCGCCTACCGCAGCCTGCGCCCGAACCTCGCTCTGCCGGAGCACGAGCTCCTGCAGATCGGCGAGAAGGTCGCCCTCAACCCCGCCCTCGCTCCGCTGCTCCCGCGCTGGGAACGAGGTCAGTTTGCGATCGTTCCAAACGTGGGCTACCCCGACCCGGACCTCTCGCACTTTCGTTCCGAGGCGATCTGGTACACCGCCAAGCCGCAAGCCCCGTCCGGCGACGGCTGGCTCGGCGCGTGGATTCAACAGAGGTCCGACCCCTCTCCCACTGCCCTGACGAGCATCTCCTATCTCCCGTCGCCGGCCACCGCAGCACAAAATGCGGTCGCGGCGGCGGTGCGCGATCCCGATCAGTTCGGGTTCGAGTTCACCAGCCCGGTTCCGGAGGACAGCGAGCTTCGACGCGAGCTGCTGCACCAGGGCTTCCTCGACTCTGTCGGCAGGGCTGACGTGCTGTCCTCGATCAGCGCCACCGGTCTCGCGGCGGAGAGCGTTGTGGACCTCGTCGGCCGGATCCCGGAGGAAGAGGTACCGCCCGTCGCCTATCCTGAATCGGTCCTCGCCGGTGATCTGGCCATCGCGGCCCGGTTCCTGGCCTCCGACGTCGGCGCGCGGGTGGTGTGGGTGACCACCGGCGGTTTCGACACCCACGCAGATCAGGGTGCCACCCACTCCAACCTCCTCGGGGAACTCGCCGGCGCCCTCGATGCGTTCTTGGAGGACCTCGATGTTCGCGGCCTCTCAGCGCGCACCGCTGTGATGGTGTGGTCCGAGTTCGGACGCCGGGTCCAGGAGAACGGATCCCTCGGCACAGATCACGGAACCGGCGGTGCGAGCTTCTTCCTGGGGGCGCCGGTCAACGGCGGCATCTACGGCGATCTGCCCGACCTCCATCGCCTCGATGAAAACGGCAACCTCGTATTCGATGTGGATTTCCGCTCCCTCTACGAGACCGTCTTCGCGGAACACCTCGGAGTCGACCCGAGGCTGGTCCTCGAGCAGCCCTTCGAGCGTCTCCGGATATTTCGGTGACAAGCCGCCTCCAATGCTGGAAAAACAGGAAGCAGAAATTTCGAATTTCGAGTTTCTTGGCGCGCGGAGGAGGCCGGGAGGGTTCCGGGCCGATTGCCCGGCCCGCGCTTGGGCGCGCTCCGGAGACGAGCTGCTGATTTCGAGGCGGTCTTCTGCCCTCGCGCTCCTCGAGAGAGCCCCCCCCTGACAATGATTGGGACTCAACACTCAAAACTCGGTGTGGAGGGCTACTGCAGGAACCCGGCGAGCGGCCGCGTCTTGTACGAGCGGCGGAGCTTGTTCAGCGCCCGGCTTTCGATCTGTCTCACCCGCTCGCGGGAGAGCTGCATGATCTCGCCGATCTCGCGCAGGGTCTTCGGCTGATCGTCACTCAGACCGAAGCGCAGGGCGAGCACCTGTTGCTCCCGTTGGGGAAGCTCCGCGAGGGCATCGCTCAGGGCTCGGGTGAAGCTCTCCCAGAGAATGCGTTCGTCGGTGTCCGGAAGAACAGTCTGCTCGAGGAGATCGCCGAGTTCCGAGTCCCCCTCGTTGTCCACAGGTTCGTTGAGCGACACGGAGGCGTGCGAAGCCCGGGTGAGGACTCGAACATCGTCAACGGTGATTCTGAGCTCTTCCGACAGCTCCTGCTCGGTCGGTGAGCGTCCGAACCGCTCGGCGAGCAGCGAGCGGACCCTTTCCAACCTGTAGAGGGTGTTGGCCTGCTTCTGAGGCAGCCGGAAGGAGCCGGCGTGCTCAGCCAACGCGTGCAGAATTGCCTGGCGGATCCACCACACCGCGTAGGTGATGAACTTGACGTCGTGTTTCTCGCTCGAGGGATCGTACTTCTTCGCCGCCTGGATCAGCCCCAGGTTCCCCTCGTGGATGAGGTCGAGGAAGGGTACGTTGGGGTTACGGAAGCGCTTTGCGTAGGCAACCACGAAGCGTAGGTTGGCCTCGACAAGCTCCCGCAGTGAGTCCTCGTCACCATCCTTGATTTTGCGCGCCAGCTCCACCTCCCGGGCATGGTCGATGGTCGGATAGCGAGCGATCTCCTGGAGGTAGCGCCTCAGGGTGGCGACCTCCGCGTCGTGCGTGGATCCACCACGCGATGTCATTCCTCGTCCACGATCTTGAGGGTCCTGGTCTCGAGGGACACCAATGCGTGGTACCGCGGAATCTCGCTTTTCTTCTGCACGGTCTGCCGCAGCATTTTCAGCATCATCTCATTCTCCACCTGGAGGCGCTGGATCTGTTTTTTGAGGTTGAGGATGATCTCGACACCAGCGAGGTTTACTCCCAGGTCCCTGGTCAGGGTGAGAACCGACTCGAGCCGGCGGCAGGTCTCCTCATCATACAACCGGGTATTACCCCTGGACCTGGTGGGCCGCAGGAGACCCTCGCGCTCCCACAGGCGGAGAGTCTGCGGGTGGACCGCGTACTTCTCCGCCACCCAGGAGATCATCCGGTACTTAGGTTTCGACTTCACGGCTCCTCCCGATCACCCGCGTTGAGTCAGGCTCTCGTCAACCGGTGGTGCCCGACGATCTCTCGCGTTCACAAAGGTTCTTCACGCCCACTCTATCACCACCGGGGAGGAAGAAACGGGGGCGATCCGTCCAATGGGATCGCCCCCGAGAGATCCCCGGGCCCGCATGACCGCCCGGGTTAGTTGTTCTCCTCGGCATCGACGTCGACATACTCGGCATCGATCACGTCGTCATCGGCTGCCGCCGACGGCTCGTCGCCCCCGGATGCGCTCGCTTCCGGACCGGCTCCGGGGGCCGCACCCTCGGCAGAGGCGCTCTGGTAAAGGACCGCCGCCACCTGATGACTTGCCTGGGTCAGTCCTTCGTGCGCCTTCTCCATCCGCTCGGCAGACCCCTCTTCGAGCGCTTCCTTGGCCTCTCCAAGCACACTCTCGATGGTGCCCACCTCGGCCTCCGGCAGCTTGTCGCGGTTGTCGTTGACCAGCTTCTCAGTGGAGTAGATGAGGCTGTCGAGCTTGTTGCGGGTCTCGATCTCCTGCCGCCTGGTTTCGTCATCGCCGGCGTGAGACTTCGCCTCGTCGACCATACGGTCGATTTCGTCACTCGACAGTCCCGAGGAGCTCGTGATCTGGATCTTCTGTTCCTGACCTGTTCCCCGGTCCTTTGCAGACACGTGGAGGATGCCGTTTGCGTCGATGTCAAAAGTCACCTCGACCTGCGGCACACCACGCGGGGCCGGGGGGATTCCGATCAGGTGGAAGCGGCCCAGGGTGCGATTGTCGCCGGCCATGGTCCGCTCGCCCTGCAACACGTGGATCTCGACCTGGTTCTGGTTGTCATCGGCGGTGGAGTAGACCTTGCTCTTGCGAACCGGGATCGTTGTGTTGCGCTCGATCACCACGTCGGTAACACCGCCCAGAGTCTCAACCCCGAGCGAAAGCGGCGTGACGTCGAGGAGAAGCACGTCCTTGACCTCGCCGGCCAGCACGCCCGCCTGCACCGCGGCGCCGATCGCAACCACCTCGTCCGGGTTCACACCCTTGTTCGGCTCCTTGCCGAAGAAATCAGACACTTGTTTCTGCACCAGCGGTATCCGAGTGGACCCACCCACCAGGATCACCTCGTCGATGTCCTTGGCCTCGAGGCCAGCGTCCTTGAGGGCTTGGCGGCAGGGCTCCATCGTTCGCTGCGCCAGAGGCTCGATCATCTGATCGAACTTCGAACGCGACAGTCGCAGAGTGAGGTGCTTCGGTCCCGAAGCATCCGCGGTGATAAACGGTAGGTTGATGTCGGTTTCGAGAGTAGACGATAGCTCCATCTTGGCCTTTTCGGCAGCCTCCTTGAGACGCTGCACGGCCATCCGGTCCTTGGATAGGTCGACGCCCTGGTCCTTCTTGAACTCGTCCTCCATCCACTCGATGATCAGGTGGTCGATGTCGTCCCCACCGAGATGGGTGTCACCGTTGGTGGACTTGACCTCCACCACGCCGCTGCCGACCTCGAGGATCGAAATATCGAAGGTGCCGCCGCCGAAGTCGAAGACCGCGATGGTCTCCTCCTCCTTCTGATCGAGCCCGTAGGCAAGTGCAGCGGCCGTAGGCTCGTTGACCAGGCGCAGCACCTCCAGACCGGCGATCTGGCCGGCATCCTTGGTGGCCTGCCGCTGCGCATCGTTGAAGTAGGCCGGCACCGTGATGACCGCCTGATCCGCCTTGCCCCCGAGGTAGTCCTCGGCGGCCGCCTTGAGCTTCTGCAGGACCATCGCCGAGATCTCCGGCGGTGAGTACTGCTTGCCCTCGGCCTCGATGCGTACGGTATCGTTGTCGCCCTTGACCACCTTGTAAGGAATGGTCTTGATTTCCTCGAGAACCTCATCGTATCGCCGCCCCATGAACCTCTTGATGGAGGAGACGGTGTTCTCTGGGTTGGTGACCGCCTGGCGCTTCGCAACCTGGCCTACGAGACGCTCACCGGTGTTTGTAAAGGCCACCACCGAAGCGGTGGTTCGATTTCCCTCCTGATTGGGAATGACAACGGGCTTTCCGCCCTCCATGACGGCAACCACCGAGTTTGTGGTGCCAAGGTCGATTCCAATAACACGAGACATGCTTTGATCCTCCTCAACTTTCGTTATCAGACATCAATATAAGACCTGAGTGAGGATTTGTCAAGTTCATTAGATAAATCGAGTCGCCCCCATCCGCTAAACGTCTCGAAAAGATTGATAAAGCTGAGGCTTAGACCACTTATCTTTACAGGTCGCAGGTCACAGGCAGCAGGTCGCACGTCGCAAGCCTCAGGTAGCAGGCCCCATCCCCGCACGCACGGTCAGGGAGACCTGAGACCTGAAGCTTGTGAGACCTGAGACCTGAAACCTGTGAGACCTGAGACCTGAAACCTGTGAGACCTGAGACCTGAAGCTTGTGAGACCTGTGACCTGAAGCCTGAGACCTGAGAGGGTTACTCGAGGAGCCGGACCCCGGGACCAGCGGGGCGACCGCCATCCGCGGAGATCTCCTCCTCCCAGGCGAGGCTGCGGCTCAAGATCAGGGCCTGAACCGGCTGGCCGCTTCCATCGGATCCCGTGACCAATACCTTTCCGCCTCGCGTGACCAGGCGGTATGGCCGCTTCCAGGGGTCCCGTGGTGGAATCCCCGGGACTCCAGTAACCAACTCCTCCACCCCGTCCGGATAATACCCGTTGAGGATGAAGTAGGTTTCGGCGCCGCGGGCCACACGATCGAGTCCGATCCACGACACGCTCTGGAGCACGTAGCGATCCCAGAAATTCTGACGGAGCTTGAACCCCGGGTTCACCGGATTGCGCGGTATGATCATCAGCGAGAATCCAAGCAGGATCAGGAAGGGAACCGCCAGCCACGGGAGAGAGGCCGGGCTCCATGATGGTGTCGAAACTTCTTTCACCTCGCGCCGCAATTCGCGCGCAATCTCTTCCTGACTGGCCTCACGGATCAGGTCTCGTTCCCTCAGGTCGGCCAGCGCCTTGCACGTTTCAAACTCGACCAGCGTGCTCTCGAGGATGATTTCGTTGATCGAGTTGGTGCCGTTGACCAGCTGAAACACCGTCATTTGGTTGTCTGTCACCTGGTTGTCCGGTATTTTCTCGGAGGTGGACTTCTGACTCCCCCCCTCCTCGAAGCTGAACCCCAGCTCGTCGAAGTCATCGAAGGTCGATGCCACGACCTCGAGCTCTCGCGAAGGATCCACCTTGAGAAACACAGCCTCACGGTCGGGAATCCGCTGGTCGATGAACGGCCACTCGTCCGTCATCCGGGCGCCTTCCATGATGATCGAATCCGCGGCCATCGGCTCCATGAGATCCCGGTCGTAGTCGATATCTGTTTCCTGCGAGAAATGGTACTCGCCGTCCGACCACCTGAATACTCGGTACACGATCTGCAGGATCTGCTGGTGGAGAGCGATCCTCACCGTATCCACCGGCACCACATGATGATCGATCAGAATTCGCCCGAGGCGCTGAAGCGTCTCCTCCTGCCGACGCAGGGCAGCCTCGAGCTCCACCTCGCTCACCTCTCCCCGCTTCGTCAAGATCAGACCGATCATGTCCTCGGGGTGCTGGTTGAGAGTGGATGCACCGACGATGCAGCCCTCGAGGAAGGACACCGTAACCAGGTTTTCTTCGGTTTTCAGCGTGAGCACGCCTGTCTTCCGCTGCAGCGAGATCAACTGCAGGATAT
Organism: Acidobacteriota bacterium; assembly: GCA_030637805.1. Taxonomy (GTDB): domain Bacteria; phylum Acidobacteriota; class Thermoanaerobaculia; order Thermoanaerobaculales; family Sulfomarinibacteraceae; genus Sulfomarinibacter. The sequence goes on from DAOWFV010000237.1 coordinate 6,613, forward strand.
CGGCAAAGGAGAAGTCGAGGAGAGTGCCTTCGAGGGCCACGCTACCTCCGGTTCCAGGCGACCATCGCCGAGCGGGCCGCCACGATCGCGAACAAGAGAAGGAGCCCAATCTGCAGCGGTATCACCACGGCCAGGGGCTCGATCCGCGGCAGGAACATCGGCCCCCAGATCAGCCCGCCGGTCAGGAAGAACCAGGCCAGAAAACTGACCAGCATCCCGATCCACGCACGCTCGCCACGCAGCCACGAGCTGCCCGGGAGCACGAGGCTGGCGCCCCGCCGAACCAGGCTGGACCAACGCTCCCAAACCCGGATTTGCTCGAGCTTGGATGTCTGCTGCTCGATGGAAACCACGTCCCTCTTGAGGAAGACGGACACGCACTGCGAGCAGTAAACCGAGCTTTCCCCGAACCCCTGCTCGAGCCTGTAGATCTTGCCGCACTTCGTGCACTCGTTTGCAGGCGGGTAGAACCGCAGTCTGATGAAGAGAATCGCCACCCCCAGTAGCGCACCCACGAAGAAGACCATCGACAATGGAGTCAGCAGCTGTTTGATCGGGACCTTGGGACTTTGGGTCAGGCCTGCAGCCAGTTGCAGGTCCGGGGTCGAGAGTGCCACCAGCTCGGCAACGTCCTTCCTCTCGAGTCGGGGATAGCGAATTCGCGGATCCCGCCCGCGCAAGCCTCGGGAGGCCTCGTCGCGTCCGGCGATCTCGCGGGCCCTGGCCCGCGCTTCGTCACCCTCCTGAAATCGCCGGCTGAGGTCGTACGCCAGAGACAGGTTGTGGTAAGCGAAGGCGTCTTGACTGTTGATCTGGAGAGCCGAGTTGTAGAGCTGAATGGCGCGCCTGGTGTCGCTGTCTTCCATCGCAAGGTTACCGAGGAAGATGAGCGAAATCTGATTGTCCGGATCCGCGAGTGAGGCCTTCTGGAACTGCACCTTCGCCAACCCCGGCTCGCCGTGCATGCGCAGGAGCTCACCGAGGATGAGGTGGTATGCCGGCACCTCCTGAAAATCTCTCTCGAGGTCGGAAAACTCTCGCAGACTTGCGAAATCCACCTGGCGGTCGTCGAGCATCGTCCCAACCCTGTCGATCAGTCGCGGGCTATGCAGCAGACCATCCTGCATCCATCCGAGAGCCGGTCCAGCCGCCGCCAGCACTAAGCAGCCAACCACAGCCCAGATTCTCAGTGGCACGCTCAGGTAGACCCAGCTCAGCGCGAAGAGATACACCCCAAGCCACACGGGCCCAAAACCCGCAAACAGCGGCATGAAAAGGACTACCAGCGTGAACACCCACGCGTTGGCGGGACGGAAGAGCCGCGTTCCCAGGTCGTGAATATCGTAGATCAAATCTCTGAGGTGGCGAATCGTGACCACAATCATCATCGACAAAAACGTGAGGCCAACCGAGACCACGGTCCAGAGAATCAACCAGGCCAACACTCCACGACGGGTTGGCTCGAAGTCGAAAAGGGCGAGCCAGCCCTTCATGTAGTCTCCTACCGCCTGCACCGAGGCTCCCTGACGCCAGTTCCACCGCGCCTGGAGGAAGTAGCTCGACGGGTATTTCGGATCCATTTCGCGGGCGGCCCGCACCATCGCCTCACCCTGCACGGTCGGGTGGACCGTCGCCCAGGCCACGAGTGCGGCCGCAAAGGAACTCATCCGCCAGACGTCAAGCTCAACCGCCTCTTCCTGCACTGCCTCCACCTGCTGCTCGATGCCGGATCCTCCGCCGGCTGCAAGGCTCGCCTGTAGTTCCTGCCATATGTCCATCAGGCTCGCATCAAGGGAGATCGCAAGGAGGATTCCCACGAGGAACAAGGGGAGAGCCCGCCGCATCATTGAGTGCTCTGCATGTAGATGGTGCGGAGTTGGAAGATGACGTTTGACAAGATCTTGGACTCCTCCGATGACAGGTTTCCTTCCGTCTTTGCTTCCACCATGCCGAGGTAGTCGATCAGACGCCGCGCCTCGGCGGGCTGTGCAGGCAGACCCTCGGCCCCCGAGATCAGCAGCTCGGCTTGGTGGGCGAGCATGGCCACCAGCTCGAGGAACAGCGATGATGCGGCGTCGGCCGATGCAGCTGGCGTCCAGGATTCGTCAGACGGCGCGCTTCGCGGTATCTCCGGAGCAGCCGCCTCGGGAGCGAGGGGCTCGGGGTCTGCGGCGGGAGCCCGCGGGGCCGGGGCATCTTCCCGCAAATCACCCTCGTCGGTGAATCTGCGGCGATCTACGACCTTGATCTTTTCCGGCGGCGCCTTCGACTCCTCCACCGAATCCCTCCCCCGTAATAATGTACCGCTCCCAAGGATACTACGGAGCTTCTCCGATCCTTTCAAGCTCCGCAATCCTTCGCGTGCTCTTACTCCTCCACAAAGACAGCAGTCGACACCCGCTCAGGAGCGGAAGTCGGCCTTTCGCTTTTCGAGAAACGCCGAGGTCCCCTCGCGCATCTGATCGCTGGCCGCACCGATTCCGAAGAGTGTCGCCTCGAGCCGGCAGGCATCCTCGAACGACATGTTCAGCCCGTGGTTCACCGCTTCGATGCAGTGACCGACTGCCAGAGGGCCGTTCGCGAGAATACCGTTGAGCAGGGTGGTCACCGTCTCTTTTAGGGCCGCCGGCTCACAGACAATGTTCGCCAGACCGATACGTTCGGCCTCTTCGGCACTCACATTGCGGCCGCTGAGTAGAATCTCGAGCGCACGACCGCGGCCGACGAGCCGCGGTAGGCGCTGGGTTCCCGCATAACCCGGAATCAACCCCAGCTTGACCTCGGGCTGGCCAAAGACGGCGTTGCTGGAAGCGATCCGGATGTGGCAGGCCATCGCCAACTCACAGCCGCCACCGAGGGCGAAGCCGTTCACTGCGGCCACCACCGGCTTGGTCAAGCGCTCGATGCGATCGAAAATGCCCTGTCCCCGGAGCGAGAACTCCTTGGCCTCCACCGGGCCCAGGCGGTTGAGCTCGGCGATGTCTGCACCCGCCACGAAGGCCTTTTCCCCCGCGCCCGTGACCACAACGGCCAGCACCGACCCGTCCGCAGCGGCAGCGGCGATGGCATCATCGAGCTCCCGCAGGGTTCCCCCGTTGAGGGCGTTCAGCTTGTCCGGTCGGTTCACCGTGACCCACAGGATTCCATCTTGATTGATCACAAGCAGGTTTTCGTAGCTCATCCTCAACCTCTCGGCCCGCGGTTCGGGCATGCGCAGTCTATCCCGGACTATTCAGAGCAAAAAAATCGCGGTGGCCGGTGCCACCGCGAAGCAATTCCCTTGAAACTTCTTGCGCTCAGGTAATACCTCAGTCGAAGTCCGACGGACTCACCGCGCGGTCGATCCCCTGATCGAGGATGTGGTTCACGGAGAAACCGTGCCCCAGCCTTTTGGCCAGGTAGTCGCGGAGTTTCGTGAGCTCCCGTCGGAGGAGGGCTTCACAAAAGGGCGTCGACGCCGGCGAGTCGCGGTCGACGGGAACATAGAGGACGCCGAACTGCAGCAGCACATCTGCGAGCTCGCCGTGGGTCAGCCTCCCGGTAGCCACCCAGTCCGCCGGAACCATCCCGAGCTGTTGGACCTTCTCCAGGGCGGTCACGGGATCGGGAATGGTGTCGGTGTAGCCAAGGGCGGCCTTGAGCAGCAGGACTGCGAAATCGCCGTACGTGATTGCATTCTCATCCCCGGAGGCGGCGCTGCTCTGCGTGGGCAGCAACCACACGCCGATGCACAAAATCAAGACACCAACAACCGTCAGCCGCCTCATGGAAACCTCCGTGTATATCTATTGTAGGGCTCGCGCCTCGAAGCGTCAATGGAACAACCCTCTCTTCTCAGGATGATTCTCGCTCTTCCGCTGATCCCGACGGCTCGTCGCCCGCCCCATCTGCGTTAACAGCGGGCGCGCGCAAGCTGATGCGGAGGATCTCCGAGCGGGCGAAGAGGCGCATTGGCGGGCCCCACTGGCCGGCCCCGCGGCTCACCACCTGGGTCATCGAACCGACCCGGTGCACTCCAGCCATGTGCGTGAAGGCGCGGCGGACGAGGTAGTGGAAGGGCCAGATCTGGCCGCCGTGGGTGTGGCCGTCGAGCATCAGGCCGACCCCCGCCGCCGCCGCAACAGCCTCGTTTTCGGGAGAGTGCTGGAGAAAGACGATCGCCTCACCATCCTCCACCCCGGCCAGGGCTTCCCGCAGATCATCCTCGCGCTCTCCGGTCTGCGCGGACCCACGCCCATCCGGCACGCCGGCCACCCACAGGCCCGGCACCACCTCGATTGCGACGTTGTCGAGGAGTGCAAAACCCGCATCTCTCAGCAGTGCCCGGGATCGCTCGGCGCCCGCATAATACTCGTGGTTGCCGAGCACCGCGAAGACTCCGAGCGGAGCGTCCAGGGTGCGCAGCCGGGGCAAAAGAGCCTCCACGACACCGGCGTCGGCGTCGACCAGATCGCCGGTGATGGCAACCAGGTCGGGTTGGGTGGCGTCGATCCGCTCGATAACGGACCGCAGGCGCCGGTCCCCGATCAGGGTCCCGAGGTGGAGGTCGGAGAGGTGGGTAACAATCAGTCCGTCGGCGGCCGCCGGGAGGCCGGGCATCTCGACCTCCAACTCGACCGTTCGCGGCGGCATGAGGCCGCCGACCCAGGCGGTCGCGGCCGCACCAAGGGCCAGGATGACCGCGGCCGAGCGCAGAACCGGCACCCACGGGCGGAGGACCAGCCCGAAGAGGGTCAGTACATCAACCACCAAGAACGCCGCAAGGAGGAAGAAGAGGGCGCCCATCCACAACGCGCCCAGGTACTCCAAAACCCGGCCGGTCCCCTGCCAGCCAAGGTGGAAAAGCCAACGCCCCAGCGGGTAGGACACGAAGGCTACGGCGAGCCCGACGAGAAGCCCCTGGCGGGCTTTCGGCGCGGCGAAGATGGGCAAAGAACTCAGGCGCCAGCCGACGTACAGATGCTCGAGCAGCCAGATCCCGAGCACCACCGAGAAAAAGACTACGAAACGCATAGACCGGCTCACTTTCAGCCGTAACTTGGATTTTCGGTAGATTATTGCACACCGGGCCAGGAGCCTGTAGTGAATAGATGACGGATGGATTTCGGAGGGCCGTGAAGTGCCATTTTAGGCGCATTCGAGGAGCAGTACTCACAGTACGGGCCGAGAATGCAACGAAAAAGGGCCTTCACGGCACCCGAAAGGAGCCGTTGATTCTATTCACTACAGGCTCCTCGAGGCACGCCCGTAGACGTCGATCATCTCCCGCAGTCGGGTCTGGATCCCCTCGCCGCACATGGCGGGTGTGATGCGGAAGCGCCAGTTGCCCTCCCCCACCGACGGCGTGTTCATCCGGCAGTCGGCTCCCAGACCGGCGAGGTCCTGGTGGGGCACGATCGCCATGTCGGCCACCGAGGCCATGGCGAGGTGAATCAGCTCCCAGGCAATCTCGCGCCCCGAGCTGGTGGTGTAACGCCGGACCAGGTCTCGTTCCCCCTCGGTGGCGTCCTCGAGATACCAGCCGAGGCTCGTGTTGTTGTCGTGGGTACCGGTGTAGACCACCAGGTCGCGCTCGAGAGCGTACGGGATAAAACTGGAACGCGGCTCCGGAGAGAACGCGAAGTGGAGGATGGCCATGCCTGGCAGGCCGAGCTCCTTGCGCAGGGCCACGACATCCGGGGTGATCTCTCCCAGATCCTCCGCGACCAGCGGCAGACAGCCGAGGGCCTCCGCCACGGCGTCGAAGAGGGCACGCCCCGGGCCCGGCCGCCAGTGGCCTTTGATCGCGGTCTCCTCGCCCGCCGCCACCTCCCAGTACGAGGCGAACCCTCGGAAGTGGTCGAGGCGCACCGCATCCGCCAGATCGAGGGCGTGGCGCAGGCGCTGAATCCACCAGGCGTAGCCCTCATGAGCCATGCGTTCCCAGTCGTACAGGGGGTTGCCCCAAAGCTGGCCGGTTTCCGAAAAGTAATCGGGCGGCACGCCGGCCACCACTGTGGGCCGGCGCTCTTCGTCGAGAAGGAACAGCTCGGGGTGCGACCACACCTCTGCCGAGTCACGAGCAACAAAGATCGGCACGTCGCCCAAGATGTCGATGCCGAGCCTGGCCGCGGTCCCCCGCAGCGCCGACCACTGGCGAAAGAAAAGCAGCTGGCAGAACTCGACAAACGCCACGTCCTCACGGTGGGCCTCCATCCAGTCGAGCAAGGCTTCGGGCTCGCGCTTGACGAGTTCCCGCGGCCACTCGTACCACGGCGCACCCCCGTGGGCGTCTTTCAGGGCACGGAAGAGCGCGTAGTCCTCCAACCATTCCCGGTGCACCTCGCGAAAGGTCACCAGCTCATGTTCCAGGGTGGCCGGACGGCTCTCGCGGAAGCGGTCAAAAGCACGTCGCAGCAGCTCGACCTTGAACGGCTCCACCGCTGAAAAATCAACCCACTGCTCGGGGAACACCGGTGTCTGGGCAAGCTCGGACCTCTCAAGAAGTCCGTCCTCGACCAGCAGCTCCGGGCTCACCAGCAGCTCGTTGCCGGCAAAGGTCGAGATGGCCGAGTAAGGCGATTCGCCGGGCCCCGGAGGGTGCAGAGGCAACACCTGCCACCAGTGCACTCCGGCGCCGGCGAGCCACTCCAGGTAGGCGGACGCAGACGGACCCAGATCACCGATCCCGAACGGCGAGGGCAGACAGGTGGGATGGAGGAGGACACCGGCGGACCGTTGGTCTGTCATGGGGCGCATGGTACCCGAATCCCTCGAGATTGACGCTAACCCGCACTTTCTGCCACGGCCTGAGACCTGAAGCCGGTGAGACCTGAGACCTGAAGCCTGAGACCTGAAACCTGACCCCTGTGTTAGGCTCTGCAGCCACGCGCGGACAGACATCGAGCGCGTCAAGGAGAATAATGCTTCCAGCCGTCCATCTCACCGAGCCCTCGCCGGAGCAGTTCAGCGAACGGTTCCTCCACCATCTACGCTACAACTGCGGTCTCGAACTGCGTCACGCACGCGCTGCAGACCACCTGGCCGCCCTCGAGCTCGCAGTGCGCGAGTCGATGATCGACCGCGAGATCCTCACCCGCCGCACCTACGACGAGGTCCGACCGAAGACCGTCAACTACCTCTCCATGGAGTACCTCCTCGGCCGGCTTCTGCTCAACAACCTCATCGCTACCGGACTCGTCGACACCGCCCGCGAGGCAATGCAGCTCATGGGCCTCAACCTCGACACGATCCTCGACGAGGAGCCCGACCCCGGGCTCGGCAACGGAGGTCTTGGCCGCCTTGCCGCCTGCTTCCTCGACTCTCTGGCTACCCTCGACTACCCCGCCTACGGCTACGGCCTCCGCTATGACTACGGCATGTTCCGCCAGGGATTCGAAAAGGGTTGGCAGGTGGAACACGCCGACACCTGGCTTGAAGGGGGCTTCCCCTGGGAGATTGCCCGCCACGATCTCACCGTGCCGGTCATGGTTGGCGGCCACGTGGATTGGATTCCAAAGAAAGGCGGCAAGCACCGGCCCACCTGGGTCGGCTGGCGGCTGGCCTACGGCATCCCCCACGACATCCTGGTCGCCGGCTACGGCACCAACACGGTATCGATCCTCCGCCTGTGGGACGCCCAGGCGGCCTCCGAGTTCGACTTCCAGATCTTCTCCCAAGGGAACTTCGTCAAGGCGGTGGAGGAGCGTGAGCGGGTCGAGTCCGTGACCCGGGTGCTCTATCCGGCGGACGACGTCGAGGCCGGCAGACGGCTGCGTCTGATGCAGGAGTACTTCCTGGTGGCCTGCACGGTCCGTGACGTGATGGACCGATTCCAGCGCCGTCACGGGGAGGCATGGGAGCTGCTGCCGGACAAGGTAGCCTTTCAGCTCAACGACACCCACCCCGCCCTGACGGTGGCCGAGGTGATGCGGTATCTTCTGGACGAGGCCGGACTCAACTGGACGCCGTCCTGGGAAATCACGAGAGCGATCTGCTCATACACCAACCACACCCTGCTGCCCGAGGCTCTGGAGACCTGGCCGGTGTCGGTAATGGAACCGCTCATTCCCCGCCACGTGCAGATCATCTACGAGATCAACCGCCGCTTCATGGACTCGGTGAAAGAGCGATGCGCAGGCGATCCCGACCGTCTGCGCCGCATGTCGATCCTCCAGGAGGACGGCGAAAAGCGACTGCGCATGGCCAACCTCGCAATCGTCGGCAGCCACCGCGTCAACGGCGTCGCCAAGCTCCACACCGAGCTCCTGCGCACGCGGGTGGTGAAGGACTTCGCCGATCTCTGGCCCGATCGCTTCGTGGCCATCACCAACGGGGTCACCCCCCGCCGCTGGCTGCTCGCCTGCAACCCCCGCCTCGCCTCGGCTATCAACCGCCGAATCGGCGACGGCTGGGTGACCGACCTCGGGCGTCTGCGCGAGCTCGAACCGTTCGCCGACGACACCGAGTTCCAGGAGGAGGTCCTCGCCATCAAGCGGGCCAACAAGAAGGACTTGGCCGCCGAGGTGCAGCGCCTGTGCGATATCTCCTTCGACCCGAGCTCGCTGTACGACGTGCAGATCAAGCGCCTGCACGAGTACAAGCGCCAGCTGCTCAACGCCATGCACATCATCCTGCTCTACCGGCGCATCAAGGCCGATCCTTCGCTCGATGTGCTTCCCCGCAGCTTCGTATTCGGCGCCAAGGCCGCGCCCTCCTACCACATGGCCAAGCTCATCATCCGCCTCGTGAACGGCATCGGCGAGGTGGTCAACGACGATCCCGACGTGGCCGGCCGCCTCCGCGTCGCCTTCCTTCCCGATTACCGGGTCACCTTGGCCGAGAAGGTCATCCCAGCAGCCGACCTCTCTGAGCAGATCTCCACCGCCGGCATGGAAGCCTCGGGCACCGGCAATATGAAGCTGGCCCTGAACGGCGCGCTCACGATCGGCACCCTCGACGGCGCCAACATCGAGATCAAGGATGCAGTCGGGGAAGACAACATCTTCATATTCGGTCTCACCGCCGCCGAGGTGGAGGAGCGCCTGACCACCGGGGCACACCGGCCGTGGAAGCTCTACCGCGGCGACGAGGAGCTTGCAGGCGTATTGGACGATCTTCGTGACGGAGTCTTCGCAGGCGACGACGCCCCCCAGCTGCGGGACATCTGGTCCGCCCTCATGGAGCACGGCGACCGTTATATGTGTCTCGCCGATTTCCGCTCCTACGTCGAAGCCCAGGAGCACGCAGCGGCTCTTTACCGGGACCGTCCTGCGTGGGCTGCCGCCGCCATCCGCAACATCGCCGCCATGGGGTACTTTTCCTCAGACCGGGCCATCACCCAGTACGCCAACGAAATCTGGAATCTCGAGCCAGTGTCAGTGGAAGAGCACGACTGAGAAACCAGTTCTTAGTTTTGAGTTTTGAGTTTTGAGTTATCGGCGCGGGGAAGCAACCGCGTGGGTTGAGGCGTGTTGCCCGCGCTTGGGCGCGTTGAACGGGACGTGCCATGTACGTAATTGTGGCGAGATCGCATGACTCGAGCAGCTCGCTGCCCCACAATTACGTACTTGGCAATCCTCGGGAAGCGCGACGACAAAAGGTCGCGTCAACCTCCAGTAGCGCGAATCCGGAGCCTCGGAACGCGCGCTAACCGTCATGGCGCTTCCCTCACGCCACGCACCAGTACTCCTGCCCCTCGACGAGACCGAAGGCATCGAGCTGCTCCCGGATCAGCGCCCGCGCTCCTCGCGACGCCACCGCGGCAAGAACCACCGTCCCTTCGCCGAGGAGTTCGGGCAGATCATCAACGGCAATGATGGGTCGGCTGCGTAGGGTGCGGCCCACCTTCTCCGGATCGATGTCCACGAACGCCTCCACCGGCGCCCCGCCCCTCAGCAGATGCTTGGAAAGACGGCGTCCGGTCTGCCCCGCTCCCCACACCACGACCCGGCGGCACTCAGCAAGCGGACCGCGGGCCAGGAAGTGGGCCTTGCAGCGCAGGAAGTTCTCCACCGAGTAGCGGCTATCCAGCCGGGTGAGACGTCGGCCATGCTCGCGCCAAAAGTAGAGGTAGCGGTCCAGCTTCGCAGCGGCCACCCCATCCTCGAAGAGGCGCAGCCAGAGATCGTAATCCTCGGGCCAGCCCATATCCCGGTAGCCGCCGACGGCCACGAGCACCTCCCGGCGCGCCATCGCCGAGGGGTGAGCCAGCGGGGACTCCACGAAACGCTCGCGGGCGATGGCCTCCGTCGTCATCAGTGAGTTGAGCCACGCCTCGTAAATGCGGAAGCCCTCCCCCACCAGGCGCCACGGGAAGTGGCGGACCCGGCACGAGACGACCCCCAACTCGGGCCGAGCCGTAAGCTCGCGCACCTGCAGCTCGAGGCGCAGCGGGTGGCAAATGTCGTCGGCGTCCATGCGTGCCACCAGCGGCGCTCGGCAGGCGGCGAGGCCCTCGTTGAGGGTGGCGATCAAACCCGACGCAGGCCGGCGAACGACCCGCACCCGCCAATCACGACCCGCCCATGCCTCGAGCGCTTCCCCTGAACCGTCGGTGGATCCGTC
>DAOWFV010000254.1 GCA_030637805.1 Acidobacteriota bacterium
ATGGTGAAGCAGGTCCCCTTGTCGCGGTCCAGCTCCAACCGGCCCCCAAGCTGGTTCTCCACCAGACCAACGACCAGGCTCATGCCCATCGACTCCGTCGCCCTGATGTCCAGGTCGGCCGGCAGGCCGACGCCGTCGTCTGAGACCCTGAGAACGACCTCGCCATCTTCAGTCGAGTGCGCCCTGATCTTGATCACACCCGGCCGGCCGTTCGGAAAGGCGTACTTCAACGAGTTGGAGAGGATCTCGTTGAGCACCAACCCACATGGGACTGTCTCATCGATGCCCAGGGTGATTTCCTCCGCATCGACGTCGAGCCGGATGAGGTTCGCATCGGCGCCGTAGATCCGGATCAGGCTGTTTGCGAGCTTCGTCACGTAGCCGTCAAGGCCGATCCTCGAGAGATCGCCGGACTCGTACAGAATCTCGTGGATCATGGCCATGGCCCGCACCCGACTCTGGCTCTCCTGGAACATCTTCTGCAGCTGCGGGCTCTCGATGGTCCGTGCCTGGAGGTTCAAGAGACTGGAGATGACCTGCATGTTGTTCTTGACCCGGTGGTGGACCTCGCGGAGGAGCACGTCCTTCTCCTCGAGGGAACTCTTCAGCGCGACCTCCGCCCGCTTGCGCCGGGTCATGTCCTCGATGACCGAGATGAAATGCAGCGGTTCCCCCTTCTCGTCGCGGGCGAGGGAAACCGTCAGGTTGATCCAGACGATCGAACCGTCCTTCCTGAAATAGCGTTTCTCCATCGAGTAGTTGTCGATTTCCCCCGCCAGCGTCCGGCCCACCAGCTTGAGGTCTGCCGCAAGGTCGTCGGGGTGGGTTATGTCCTGGAAGGTGAGGCGCAGCATTTCTCCGCTCGTGTAACCGACGATCTCGCAGAACCGCTGGTTGAGTCGGACGAAGCGCCCCTCGAGCGACACGTGGGCGATGCCGACCGCCGCGAGCTCGAAGATCGACCGGTACCTCTCCTCGCTCACCCCCAGCTCGGCGACCAGCTCCTCGAGTAGGCGCGATCGCTCCTCGAGCTCAACCACCATCGGGTTGCTGACGCGAACCAACAGAAAAGCCCCGGCAAGCACAACCAGCACCGTAAAGGCCGTGGCCAGCAACCCGGCTGTCTCGAAGGGCGCTCGCACCTCCTCGAGATCGATCTTGGCGACGATTCCGAGATCGAGCACCTCTACCGTCCCATATGCGGCGAGCACCGTCGCTCCCCGGTAGTCGAGACCCACGATCGTGCCGGACTGCCCGGACAGCGCTCTCCGCATGGGTTCGGCGAGGTCCGAATCGAAGGGCACGGGCTCCGGGCGATCGAACCGCCCGAACCGGTGTCTTAGTAAGAAGACGATGAGATCCCCGTCCCTCCGCGCGAGCGTGAACTCGTCGGTCGCCCCCGATCCCGTGTACTGCTTGTGTGCCGCCTCGATCTGGCTCAGGGTGGCTGCCTCCGGCCCCCCGGGGTATTCGATGCTGTGGACGGCATCGTACCGCGCGATCGCCTCGATCAGGTGCGCCTGACTATGTTGGGTATCGACCAGCCGCGCCCGCTGCCCGGCCAAGGCCGCACGATAGAGGAGCCAGATCGTCGACCCTGTCACCAGGAAAGACAGGGTTGCCATGATGAGAATGATCACGAGCACCCTTGTGCGCTCTCTCATGACACGTTCCGCCGATCGCCGTGTTCGTTGTTCACGTCCCGCATAAGGGGTCCTTCACCCTCGCACCCACTCTCATTGCCCTTTGCGACATTCTACCAGCCCTGGGAGCCTGTAGTGAATAGAATCAACGGCTCAGGATGACACCGTCACGGCGGCCGCGTATGGTGGGCGGCGGGGGGTTTCGATGAGCGAGAACTCGGGGCACTGGGACGCGGAGCTCTTTCGACGCGAGGGTCACCGCATGATCGACTGGATCGCCGAGTACCTGGACGGCGGCGCGCGCGAGCTGCCGGTACTGTCACGGGTCGAGCCGGGCGAGGTCTCCGGCCGCCTGCCTTCGGTGATGCCCGAGACGGCCGAGGACCCCGAGGCGGTGTGGCGGGACTTCGAGGAGATCGTCCTTCCCGGCGTCACCCACTGGAACCATCCCGGCTTCATGGCCTACTTCGGCATCACCGGCTCCGGTCCCGGCATCCTCGGCGAGCTGCTGTCGGCCGCCCTCAACGTCAACGGCATGCTCTGGCGAACCTGCCCTTCGGCCACCGAGCTCGAGCAGGTGGTCCTCGACTGGCTGCGCGATGGCCTCGGCCTGCCTGAAGGGCTCTTCGCCTTTCTCTGCGACACCGCATCGATCTCCTCGCTCCTCGCGCTGGCAGCGGCTCGCGAGGCGGCCGACCCCGAGGTCCGCCGCCTCGGCATGGCCGGCCGGGACGATTTGGCTCCGCTTCGGGTCTACGCCTCGGACCAGGCCCACTCCTCGATCGCAAAGGCCTGTCTCACCCTCGGGTTCGGGCTCGAGGGCTTCCGGGCGGTGGCCCACGATGAGGAGTACCGGATGGACCCCGAGGCTCTCGCGCGCGCCATTGCCGCGGACCGCGAGGCGGGCTTTCGGCCGCTTGCGGTGGTGGCCACCGTCGGCACCACCTCGACCACCTCGGTCGACCCGGTGCCGGCCATCGCCGAGATCTGCGCCGCTGAAGGCCTGTGGCTGCACGTCGACGCGGCCTACGCGGGTTCCGCCGCAATCTGCCCCGAGCATCGCTGGTGTCTCGACGGCTGCGATCAAGCCGACAGCTTTGTCTTCAACCCCCACAAGTGGCTCTTCACCCCGATCGACGCCTCGGCCCTCTACACCCGCCACCCGGAGATCTTCAAGCGGGCGTTCTCGCTCGTTCCCGAGTATCTGATGACGCCGGTGAGCGGCCAGGTCGTGGATCTGATGGATTACGGGGTTCAGCTCGGCCGCCGCTTCCGGGCCCTCAAGATGTGGTGGGTGCTGCGCTCCTTCGGCGCCGAGGGGGTGCGCGTGCGTATCCGGCGACACGTAGAGCTTGCACGAGCCTTCGCCGACTGGGTCGACGCCGGACCGACCTTCGAGCGCCTCGCGCCCGTCCCCTTCTCAGTGGTGTGCTTCCGCGCACGGCCCCCGGGTGTCGATGATCCCGAGGCGCTCGACAGCTTCAACATGGAGCTGCTGGAGCACGTCAACGCCTCGGGCGAGATATTCCTTTCCCACACCCGGTTGGACGACGGAATCGCCCTCCGCGTCGCGATCGGCAACCTCGGAACCACCCAGGTCGACCTCGACCGCTGCCGCGAGCTGCTCACGGAGGGCGTCCAATGCCTCTCGACCCTTTGAGGGAACCTGCAAGCCGGACGCAGCGGGCGGTCGCCACCTTTCGGGGGACGGTCCTCGCGATCTTTGGTTTCGTCACCCTCATCCTGGCCAACCTGGTGCAGCTTCTCAGCCTCGTCCTCTTGCCTTTCTCCCGGAGTGCCTTCCGCCGCGTGAACCGCTGGTGCGCCGACACCTGGTGGGGTTTGTGCGTGGTCGGCGCCGAAAAGCTCAACGGCACCCGGATCATCATCACCGGCGACGACGTTCCCGCCCGCGAGAACGCCCTCCTGGTTTCCAATCACCAACAGATGCCGGACATCCCCGCCATCATGAAGCTCGCAAAGACCAAGGGCCGCCTCGGCGACCTCAAATTCTTCGTCAAGAAACAGCTCAAGTGGGCTCCCGGGGTCGGCTGGGGGATGCAGTTCCTCGACTGTCCGTTCATCGACCGTGACTGGGCGTCCGATCAGGAGCAGATCCAAGACACATTTGCATCCCTGGTGGACAACCGGGTGCCGATGTGGCTTGTCTCATTTGTCGAGGGCACCCGGGCCACCCACAAGAAGCTGGAGGCCAGCCGCGAGTTCGCCCGCTCCCGCGGCCTCGTCCAGACTGACCACGTGCAGGTTCCCCGCACAAAGGGCTTCACGGCCTCGGTCCAGGGGCTGCGCAGCCACATCACCGCGGTCTACGACCTGACCATCGGCTACGAGGTAGGCGTGCCCTCCCTGTGGCAGTACGTCAAGGGGCTGGTCAAGAGGGTCCATGTCCACGTGCGGCGGTTCCCGATCGAAGATCTCCCCGAGACCGAGGAGGGCCTCCGCGACTGGCTCCTGGAGCATTTCGTTGAGAAGGACCGGCTGCTCGAGCATTACTACGAGACCCGGGGGTTCCCGGCCGAGCCGATCCTCTAGCCCGCATATCTCACCAGCTTTCTGGTGAGATATGCGGGCTAGACGGCTACTCCTTCTTCGTCGACAACCCCAGCGGTAAATACGCCGGGCACCAGCCGATGGCGGCGGTGGCGAGCGGCACCAGCCCGATCAGCCCCCACCAGGCGTGGTAGTACCAGCCCGCGGCGCAGATGCCGAGACCGACAATGATCCGAATCACACGGTCGGCTGAACCGACGTTGATTTTCATGGCCATACCTCCTTGGTTCCTCCTTATTTGCTCGCCTATTGCACCACATCCGGTCGAAACAACCTCCGCGTCCACAGGAGAAGGGCGACCGCGACCGCGAGGAGCGCCGCGCCGGTAGCCTGATGGGCGGTGGCGACGGTCACTTCGAGGGTCGAAGGACTGCCCACGATCGCCCGCCCCTGGGTCAACGCCAGAGCTGCGATGCCGAGGGTCACCTGCACGCTGACCACCCCGAGCACCAGTTGCCCGAGGCGCTGGACCGGCCAAATCCCGTGATAAAGCCCCCAGGCCCGCGCACCGACCACCACCGCCAGCATGACCACCACCGCCGCCAGGGTGATGTGAATGATCAGACCCCAGGCCAGGTGTCGCTGCACGGCGCCGAGAACCAGCTGCAGCACCAGGGTGTGCACCAGCCAGATCTGCAGCACGCGGTCGGCCGGCACTTTCGCTCGAGGCTCCGGAGCGGGGGCCGACAGCCACCTGCGGCTGGTGACAGCTGCGAGAGCCACCACCAGACCGAGGAAGACCTGACCGAGAACCCCGTGCACCACCGCCATGACGATGCTCGGTGCCATCTCATCGGGCGACGTGCTGAGGGTGAAGCCTCCGGTGACCCGCAATCCGCCGAGAATGCCCTGGACAATCACCACCCCGACCGCGGTCAGCGCCAATCGACGCACCCACGTGCGCTCATCCAGACGCCACAGACGCACCGCCAGCGCAACCATGGTGAGCCCGACCAGGGCGCCGAAAAGGCGGTGGGCGTGCTCGTAGAAGACCCCGCCTGTCATGCGCCCGAGGGGGTAGAGGAACATGTTGTAGCCGAAGGTGTTGGGCCAGTCGACGACGGCGAGGCCCGCCTCGTTGCTGGTCACGAGTCCGCCGGCCACCACCAGCAGGAAGGTGGCCGCCACCGCGACCTTGGAAAAGAGGGCGGTCCAGATCGAAGACGGGACCGCCTCCTCCTCACGACCGCCCGCAAGAGCAGCGAAGGCGCCCGCGATCAGCGCGATGATGAGGATCGATCCCGGCACCCACCACAAAGCCGACGGCACCACGCCTCCCCGCTCCGCCGAGCTCAGGAGACTGCCGAGAATGAGCATGTCGAGCACCGCCGCGACGGCGCCCACAAGGATTCCTGCGCGCCAGCCGCTGCCGGTGCGCCGACCGGTGATCCAGCCCCACAGGGCGACCACCGCCAGCATCAGGGCCAGGACCAGGTAGCTCGGCGCCATCACCACCGGCAGCCGACACAGGTAGGCGACGGCCCACATGGAGACCGTCATGGCGAAAGCCAGGGGCACGACGTAGCTGCGAGCGCTGTCGGTCGAGGTCATAATCACCTCCGCCTGAAATGAGAACGGCTCTGCGTACGTTATAATACGCGGCGTTCGCCGCCAATCATCGCAGATCGCCGGACGACGGGAAAGACCAGGAACATGAATGCCCAGAGTTCCGCTGGAACCACAGCAAGCGCCGAGCCGGCACAGGTTTCTGCCCGCGGCTTCATCGCGGACTACCTCGAGCTGGCCAAGGCGCGCCTGGGCGCCCTGGTGGTGCTCACCGCCCTCGTC
>DAOWFV010000218.1 GCA_030637805.1 Acidobacteriota bacterium
CAACATGCTTTGGTTGGACGAGTACACGACTCTGAGCCTGGATGCGGTCGCCCTCAGCCGTGACTCCGAAGCCGAGCGCACGGTGGTATTCCTTGCCGAGGGTACGGTCATTCTCGAGGTGACCGAGTATTCCCTCTCCTCGCATCCGACCAGGATTGACAGCCGCGGGGCCACCATCTATCTCGACAGCGAAGGCCTCTATCGCCTTCACGCCCTGCCTACGGGCGGACTCCGGGTCGAGGTAATGGCGGGGTTGGCCGAGGCGGCCACCTCCGCCGGCGGGGTGTTGGTTCGTGCGGAGACCGCCGCCGAGGTGGGTGGGGGTGAGGTCCAGCGAACGGAGCCGCACCTCGCCTGGAATGATGACTTCGCGGCGTGGGTGGAGGCGCGCCGGCAGATCGCTGCTGGCGAGAGCGCGCAGTACGTGGACCTGCGCTACTCGCGGCAGGCCGCCCAGCTCGACAACTACGGCAGCTGGCTCTATGTCGATTCGATCAATGCCTGGGCGTGGCAGCCGACCGTTGGCGGCGGCTGGCAGCCCTACACCGCCGGGCGTTGGTACTGGACGCCAACCGGCTACGCGTGGATCTCGTACGAACCCTGGGGATGGCTGCCCTATCACTACGGCTCGTGGTACCTCGACGTCGGCTTCGGCTGGGTCTGGTCCTGGGGTCGTCACTGGGGTCCGGCATGGGTGAGCTGGATCTGGTGGCCGGGCTATGTCGGGTGGTGTCCCTATGGCTACTACGACCACTGGTACGGGGGTTACTACCCTGGATACTACCCTCCCTATCGGCCTGGCCACCCGGGTGGCGGCGGCGGCGGCCATGCGCAGCCAGCACGACGCGATGTGATGCCGGTTCCGCGCGCCGCATCGGGAAGAGTTGGTGGTGAGGTCGTCGCGCCCGGAGATGCGGCACAGGTGCGTGCAGCATCCTCCAGAGTCGGCGGCAAGGTGGGATCGGCCGACGCCGCCCCTGCGCGATCCGCTCTCGACCTCAATGGCAGGGTCCGCCTGGCGTCGGTCGACCGGAGGGGTTGGACGGTGGTGTCTGAGGACGACTTCGCGAGCCCTCACCTGACCCGTCTGGCCAGACCTGCCGAGAGGGTGATGCCATCGAACGGCGATCAGATGGGGGTCGTGATGACCGGGCCACTGGCGACCAGGTCGCCGGCTGCTGCCAGTACGCGATCCGAGATCGAGCGTGTCTTCCGCGGAGTAGAATCCCGTTCGACACGCGACCTCAGCCCGTTGCTGGCTCGTGACTCCTCGCTGAGCCCCGAGGCCGCTCGGCGGCTGGGCCAGCCCACTTCGGTGGCCGCTATCAGTCGCCGCTCGACCGAGGCCGCTGCGGCCAATCGCCGAACAGTCTCCCCGCGCCTGTCTGCCGGCGAGGGCTCCCCGTTCCGCTCCTCGACAGTCTCGCGTCAGCCGCAGCCGAATCTCTACCGGCCGACGATCTACACAGGCACAGGCGGCAGTGCGACCGCGGGGTCGCGGGACAGCGCGGCCGGCAGCAGCCGGCAGCTGGTGGCGCCTCGAACGGGCGCCTATCGGACCGGAAAGTCGCCGCCGGTAGTCATTCCCCGAACCTCCACCTCGCGGTTGGGGTCGTCCACGGGTAGCTCGCGGTCAGGTTCGCCGAGCGTCCGCGCGCCGACTTCGAGCCGCGGCAGCTCGGGCCGTTCGTCCACTCCGCGATCCTCGTCTGCCGGCAGCTCCCGCTCCTCGGGTGGATCGAGCAGCCGATCCTCGGGAGGAACTCGCTCCTCCGGGGGGAGCAGCTCTTCGGGTGGTTCGAGCACCCGTTCGACGGGAGGAGCGAAGCGCAGGTAGAAAATCGAACGGGCCGCCGCGCTATAGTTGGCCCATGACCGGATTCACGGAAGAATTCGTCGAGCGCCTGCTCCGTGCTGCCGAAGCGGCGCGGGCGAACGCCCACGCTCCCTACTCGGAGTTCAGCGTCGGAGCCGCCGTGCTCGACGAGAACGGGGCCATCCACGTGGGCTGCAACGTCGAGAATGCTTCCTTCGGTCTCAGCGTCTGCGCCGAACGGAACGCTGTGGCGGCGGCAGTCGCGGCCGGAGGGCGCGGCCTCGCAGCTTTGGTTGTCATCACCCCGGCGAGGCCTCCGGCATCGCCCTGTGGCGCCTGCCGTCAGGTACTGGCGGAATTTGGGGATTTCCCCGTCCTGCTCGCAAACCCGGACGGCGAGCGTCGGATGACAAGCGTTTCCGAGCTGCTTCCGGATGCCTTCGATCGGAGCGTGCTCGATTCCTCATGACCTTCTCATGAAAAATCCAGGCTAAATTTCAGCGATGGCCGACTGATTTTTGCTCGGGAAAAGCGGATCCCAAGCCAGCCCCTTGACAGGAACGTTTCGTCATCCCATATTGAAAGTGTCCTCAGGGACCGCGGGTGTCTCACGGACCTCACAGCCGCGTTACACACTGAAAAGGTCCGGGTGGGCACACCCACCGCGACGGAATCCCGCCACCGCGGGATTTCGTTTTTTATTCTGCAATTCACCTGTAAGATTCGCCCTGCGAATCTTACAGGTGAATTGCTGTGGATGATCTCAAGCATAGACTCGCGATGGAGAGGCGGATGGAGAGGCGGCAGCGCCGCCGGGAAGAGTACCGGCGAGGCCTCAGGCCCCTGGCCGTCGCCGCCTGGAACATCACCAAGGAACACAACGTGGGCTCGCTGGTACGCACCGCCCATGCTGTGGCCGCCGAGGAGGTGGTGCTCGTGGGCGAGCGGGATTGGAACGTAGAGGCCGCGCGGACCGCGGAGCTCTTCACCACCATCTCCCAGGTGCCCGATCAGGAGGCATTCAGACGCCACATCGCGGCAGCGGGCTGGAACCTGGTGGCGGTGGAGCTCCACGAACGCGCCGTGAACCTCTTCGAAGCGGAGTACCCGGAGCGGCCCTGCTTTCTGCTCGGGGCGGAGCTGGGCGGCATCCCCGAGGATCTTGTGGAAGATGCGAAAATCGTGGTGCAGATCCCGCAGTGGGGTTTGGTCCCCTCCCTCAACCTCGCGGTGGCAGGCTCGATCGTGTTGTATGACTACCTGGCCAAGCTTTTCAAGAGGGGCGCCCTGGCTCGACCGGAGGGCGGGCTTTCTTCGATAGGGGGCGACCTGGCAGGCCCGGGAGATGATCCCGATCACACCGCATAGTATCTCGGTTGTCTGGGCCCCGAAGCCTTGCTAGAGTGGGCGTGCACCGCCCACTCGCGTAAGGCATAGGATGCGGCGCGGCTTTGAATTCTCGCGAGACGAGATCGACCGGGCGGGCCCTGAAGGAGGCGACGCATGAGGTATGCAACCCGTGGCACGGCGACTGTTCTGGTGGTGCTGATGGCCCTGTCGCTCGGCGCCTGCAAGAGCAGCGGACCGAAGATGGAGGCCCCGCCGCCCGAGCCGACAGCGGCACCCACCACGGCTGAATCGCCGGTGGCGGAGGAGGTCGTTCATGAACCCATCACCGAAACCATCATCTCCGAGGAGGTGACGGAAGAGCTGCCGGAAGACCTTGCCCAGCTCAACGCACAGGGGTATCTAGAGGACGTGTTTTTCGACACCGACCGCTACGACCTCAAACCGGCGGCCCGCGAGGAGTTGGCCTCCAACGCCGCGTGGTTGCAGAAGTACTCCACCATCTCGATTCTGGTCGAAGGCCACTGCGACGAGCGCAACACTCGCGAGTACAACCTCGCCCTGGGTGAGCGTCGTGCCAACGCCGTACGCGACTACCTGGTCTTCCTTGGCGTCCCCAGACAGAGGATCCAGACCATCTCCTATGGGGAGGAGCGTCCTTTCGCCCTCGGTCGTGACGAGTCCGCATGGAAGCTCAACCGGCGCACGCACTTCGTGATTGTCGCCCGTTAGGAGGATTGAATGCGCCCCCTCTATGCCGCCGCGTGCCTGCTGCTGGTTCTCGGCCCCCTCGCCGCCTGCAGTTCGTCCGAGGACATGGCCCTGCTGCACCGGGAGATCACCGATGTCCAACGATCGGTTGACAACCTGCAGACCGAGACCATGGACAAGTCCGACCTGCGCGCCATGGAAGGCAAGATGCAGGAGATGACCAACAAGAACATGCGTTCGAACGCCGACCTGGCGCTGCGGGTAGAGCGGCTGCAGGAACAGATCGAGGCCCTGCACGCCAACCTCGACCTCACCACCCGCCGCCTCCAGGAGATCTCCCAGGAGCTGGCCGCGGCGCGTTCGCGGAGCACGAGCGGCCAGATGCTCCCGCCGGTCACTGCAGCGCCCGCGGGCGAGGGTGGCGGTGAGGCGGGAGGCGTGCCTATGGGCGGTGCCGCAGCTGGGGCAGCCGGCGCGGCCGCGATCACATCCGGGGCCGCGACGACCCCCGACGAGCTTTACCGCAGCGCCTACGAGGACTACATGCGCGGCAACTACGATCTGGCTGCCGACGGCTTCAGTGACTATCTCAGGCGGTGGCCGCAGACCGAGCTGTCCGACAACGCCCTGTACTGGATCGGCGAATGCTACGACGCCCAGGACAAGACCCAGGAGGCCCTTGACACCTTCTCCAAGGTTCTCGAGGATTACCCGATGTCGGACAAGGCGGCGGCTGCGCAGCTCAAGAAGGGGCTGCTCTACCTCAAGCTCGACGATCAGGGTCAGGCAGTGGTCAACCTGCAGTACGTTGTCTACGAGCATCCAGGCACCCGCGAGGCGGACCTCGCCCGGGAGCAGCTCAAGTCGCTCGGAATGACGATTCGCTAGCCCATAGCCCATAGCCCATAGCCCACCTCCCTGCTGGGACTAGCTTGATTCGAAGGTTTCCGCTAGAATATGCGACCCACGCCGTGAAGTTGATGCGGCGTCCGATGAAGGAGACTCGACCCGATGGCAACGATCAAGGGAACCAAGAAGCAGGCGCGCAAGCGCCACCGTCAGTCCTTGGAGCGCCGGATGCGCAACCGTTCGGTTCGTACACGGGTGCGCCGCCAAATGCGCCTCATGCGGGCTGCGATGGCTGAGGGCGACGCGGCCAAGGTGAAGGAGCTGCTGCCCGAGACCATTTCGGTGATCGATGTGGGCTGGCGCAAGGGCGTGATCCACCGCAACACAGCGGCACGGTACAAGTCGCGCATGGCGCGGCAGGCGCAGGCGGTGATCGCCGGCGAGAAAGCCTGAGACATGGGAACCTCCCTGCTCACCACCTCCGTCCCCGGAGGCAATCTGGTGAGCCGGGGCAAGGTCCGTGATATCTACACCACCGACGAGGCGCTGATCCTGGTCGCCACAGACCGGATCAGCGCTTTCGATTGTGTGCTGTCGCCCGGAATCCCGGGCCGCGGCGAGATCCTCACCCGACTCTCCACCTTCTGGTTTGAGCACTTTGCGAACACGGTGCCGAACCACCTCCTGGCCACCGAGATCGAAGACTTCCCCGAGCCCTACCGACAGCACCCCGAGCTGGCCGGGCGCAGCGTCCTCGTGCAAAGGCTCGATCCGATTCCCGTGGAGTGTGTGGCCCGCGGCTACCTGGCCGGCTCCGGTTGGAAGGAGTACCGCGCCTCAGGTGCGGTGTGCGGGATCGAGCTGCCCGAGGACCTCACCGAATCCGCCCGCCTGCCGGAACCCATCTTCACACCGGCGACCAAGGCCACGGAAGGCCACGACGAGAACATCAGCATCGAGCGCATGTCGGAGATCGTTGGTGGCGAGATGGCCGTGCGGCTGCGCGATCTCACCCTCGAGCTCTACACCGCGGCCGCCGATTACGCCCGTGAGAGGGGCATCCTCATCGCCGACACCAAGTTCGAGTTTGGGCTCGATCAGGAGGGCGACATCGTCTGGATGGACGAGGCCCTGACACCGGATTCGTCCCGCTTCTGGCCAACCGATGACTATGAGCCGGGGCGTTCCCAATCGTCTTTCGATAAGCAGTATGTGCGCGACTGGTTGGAGGCTAGCGGCTGGAGCAAAGAACCTCCGGCGCCGACCCTGCCCCCCGATGTGGTGGAGGGCACCCTTTCGCGCTACCGCGAGGCCTACCGGTTGCTGACGGGCTCCGACCTCGTCCCGGTGACCGCGAGCGGATAGAACCTCAATAACCGGAGCGGAGGAGATTTTCATGACCGTTTATGCGACCGAGAACATCCGCAATGTGGCGGTGGTCGGGCACTCCGACACCGGCAAGACCTCCCTGGTTTCGGCGTTGCTCTTCAACAGCGGCGCTGTCAACCGGCTGACCAAGGTGGACGACGGCAACACCATCACCGACTTCGACGAGGACGAGCACGATCGCAAGATCACCATCAACACCGCGGTCGCACACTTCGAGCACCGAGGCACCAAGGTCAACCTCATCGATACGCCGGGTTACGGCATCTTCACAACCGATGCCCTTCAGGGCCTGCGGGTGGCCGACACGGCCCTCATCATGGTCTCCGCGGTGGCCGGCCTCGAAGTGCAGACCGAGAAGATGTGGAAGGCCGCGGCGGGATTCGACCTGCCGGTTCTCTTCGGCGTCAACCTCATGGACCGTGATCGCGCCTCCTTCTCCCGCGTATTCGAGGTCCTGCATAAGAAGTACGGGCGCGAGGTCACCGCGCTGCAGCTGCCCATCGGTGAGGAGGCGAACTTCTCTGGTGTGGTGGATCTGGTCAGCGGCAAGGCTTTCAGCTGGGAGCACGACGAGAGCGGCAAGCCGACCGAGACGGATATCCCGGGCGACATGGCGGATGATGTAGCAGCAGCGCGCGAGGCCCTGATGGAGATGGTCGCCGAGCAGGACGAAGAGCTGATGGAGAAGTATCTCGAGGAGGGCGAGCTCGATGCCGAGACCTTCGCCAAGGGCCTCAAAAAGGCGATCACCGCCCGCGAGCTCTTCCCGGTCTTCGCCCTCGCTGCGAGCAAGAACATGGCTGTGCAGCCCCTCATGGACGCACTCGTGGACCTGGTGCCTTCCCCGGACTGGCGTCCGGTGGCAGCGACGGTAGATGGCGAGGAGCAGGAGCTGGCGGTCTCGGGCGAGGCTCCTTTCGCGGCATATGTCTTCAAGACGATCTCCGACCCCTATTCCGGCCACATCTCTCTGATGCGCGTCTTCTCCGGCGAGGTAGCCAACGACGCCAACGTGAGCAACTCCACTCACGACTCGTCAGAGCGTCTGAGCAACCTGTCGATCCCCCAGGGCAAGGAGCTCGAGCACGTCAGCGAGCTCGCGGCCGGCGATATCGGCGCTCTGCCAAAGCTCAAGGAGACCCACACCGGCGACACTCTGTGCGCTGCCAAGAACGACATCAAGCTGGTCGCCGTTCAGATCCCCGAGCCCGCCATCAGCTTCGCCCTCGAGTCCACGTCCAAGGGCGACGAGAACAAGCTGGCTGCGGCGTTGGCCAAGATCCGTGACGAGGACCCCACCATCACCGTCGGCCGGGACCCGCAGACCAAGGAGATGTTGATCTCCGGCGCCGGCCAGCTGCACGTCGAGGTCGTGGTGGGTCGTCTCAAGAAACGATACAAGGTCGAAGTCGTTCTTCACCAGCCCAAGGTGCCGTACCGCGAGACCATCACCTCCTCCGTCGAGGTCACGACCCGCCACAAAAAGCAAACCGGGGGGTCGGGTCAGTTCGCGCAGTGCACCGTCATCATGGAGCCCAACCGTGGGAACGGCTTCGAGTTCATCGACAAGATCTTCGGCGGCTCGATCTCCCAGGGCTACCGGCCCGCGGTCAAGAAGGGCATCCAGGAAGCGGCCGAGCGCGGCGTCCTCGCCGGCTATCCGATGGTGGACTTCAAAGTGACCCTCACCGACGGCAAAGAGCAC
>DAOWFV010000126.1 GCA_030637805.1 Acidobacteriota bacterium
CTTCGCCACCTGTCTTCCGAGGGCCTTGAGAACCCGACGGCAACTTCCCAGGTAACTCTCGATGTCATCACCGCCGGAGAATGCACGTATTGCCGCGTACTGGATCGGCGCCGATGTCGAGGAAAAGGTCTCCGAAGCCACCGCTGCCATCGCCTCCAACAGCCACCGCATGGATCGCGGCACCACGAAGATCCCGAGCCGCCATCCGCCCGCGCCGCACCACTTGCTCAATCCGCCGGAAAATATTGTCCCCTGTGGGTATAGGGGTACGATGGAGCGGTGGGCGCCGTCGTGGTGGAGTTTGCCGTAGATTTCGTCCGCGAGTAGAACCACCCGATTGCGGCTCGCCACCCGCGCCAGCTCTTCGAGCTCGGCTTGGTCGTAGGTTCCGCCGGTGGGGTTCGAAGGGTAGTTGAGGATGACGATGCGCGGACGCCCGGGATCCAGGCGACACAGGGCATCAAGCTGATTGGGCGTCAGGCGCCAACCGTTGTCGGCCGAGGTCTCCACATAGTGGACGTGGCGGCCGATGATGCGCGCCTGGGGGGCGTAGGAGACCCAGGCAGGGGTGGGGACCACCAGGTCACCGTAGTAGACCAACTGGAGGAGGAACATCAACTCCTTGGAACCAGGGCCTACCAACACTTCGTCGGCGGTGCAGTCGATACCGAAATCACGCCGGTGGTGGGCGGCCACGACCTCGCGCAACTCGTGCAGACCCTGAACCGGCAGATAGTCCTTCTGGTAGGCGTTGCGACGCAGTTCGTCGACCACGCTCGGTGGCACCGGAAACGGTGACTGGCCGAGGCCGAGCCGGTAGATGGTGTGCCCCTCAGTCTCGAGCCGCGCGCATTGTTCGTTGATCGCCAAGGTCGCCGAGGGCGGCGCCCCGCGCACGTTGAGGTTGAGCTGGACGTCTGGAAACCCTTCGCTGATGCCGGTCATGCAGCGCTCCCTTCTCCACCTCTCTGTGCCGCACGACAACAAATGGTTGCCGGGCGCACACACAAACGCCATTAGAATTGTTCTGTGAGAGGTGCGGGCAAAATCACCGTAGTCGCGGGCGGACTTCCGGTCCTGATCGCCTGGGCCGCAGGCATCGCCGGCCTGCCTGAAGCCCAGCACCCGGTGACCAATGTCCTCGCGGAGGTGATGGCGGTCCTTCTGGTGATCCTCGCCTGGCGGTTCCGCCGCGGCCGCCTGGCGGTGGCTGCCATCGTCGTGGCCCTCGCCAACTTTCTGGTCCGTGGCCCTCTCGCCGACTCCCCCGCGGACCCGGGCCTGGCCGTTCTCGCCCTCTTCCTGCCGTTGAATATCGCGGTTCTCGCCCTGCTGCGCGAACGCCCTCTTTTCCGACCACTGATCCCGGCGCTCATCGCGGCTGCCACCCTCCAGGCCTGGCTCACTGCGGCTCTCGGCGGTGGCCCCGACGGCGGGCTCGGAACGACCCTATTCGGCTCGATCGGCAGGCTTGTCGCCGCCCCCCATCTCGCGGGGCTCATTTTTCTTATCGCCGGAGTCTTTGTCGCCCTCTGCTTCGCCGCCCGCCGCGGAGCCTTCGAGGGCAGCCTGCTCTGGGTGCTGGCCGCAGCGGCGATCGCTCTGCTCGGCGAGAGAGGTCCCCACGCCGCCACCCTCGCATTCAGTGCCGCACAGCTCGTTCTCCTCCTCGGCTTCGTGGAGGACTCCTACCGTCTCGCCTACCACGACGAGCTCACCGGCCTGCCCGGCCGCCGGGCCCTCGAAGAGGCGCTTCGCACCTTGGACGGCGACTACGCAATCGCCATGGTCGACGTGGATCAGTTCAAGCGCTTCAACGACCGCCACGGGCACGCCGCGGGCGATCAGGCGCTGAAGATGATC
This sequence comes from Acidobacteriota bacterium, assembly GCA_030637805.1. Classification (GTDB taxonomy): domain Bacteria; phylum Acidobacteriota; class Thermoanaerobaculia; order Thermoanaerobaculales; family Sulfomarinibacteraceae; genus Sulfomarinibacter. Next base: position 1,864 of record DAOWFV010000126.1, read on the forward strand.
GCCACCGAGCTGCAAGGGGTCGGAGCGGGAGGGCGCGCTTTCCGTTACGGCGGTGAGGAGTTCGCGGTTCTGTTTCCCTCTTCCCCCCCTGCCGCGACCCGCGAACCTCTGGAGACCGTCCGCACGGCCATCGCTTCCCGCAAGTTTGCCCTCCGCGCCCCCGACCGGCCGCGCAAGAAACCCGATTCTCCGCGGGGGCGAGCCAGAGAACCTCGCCTCATCAGGGTCACGGTCAGCATCGGGGTTGCAGGTCCGAACCCGCGTCGCAGCGGGTACGAGGCGGTGCTGCGCGCTGCTGATCGTGCCCTGTATCGCGCCAAGAACGCGGGCCGCAACCGGGTGGTGGCTGCGGGGGATAAGGGGAAAAAATAGTTTTGAGTTCTTAGTTTTGAGTTTTGAGTTGCGGGCGCTGGTCCGAATTGGGAGTGGTCTGGTATGCAATTCTCAGTTCTCAATTCTAAATTCTCAATTCTTAGTTCTCAATTCTTAGGCTCAATTTTCGCAGGCTGCGGCCGCATCCGCTCCTGTCGGCGGGTGTTGAGTATTATGTCTTGATGTGTACCGTCACCATCCTTCGCGGTCAGAGCGAGCTGCTGCTGACCATGAATCGCGACGAGCGGTGGGCGCGGGCGCCCGAACGTCCGCCGATACACCACCCGGCGCGAGCGGGCCGACCGGCCTGGGTGGCGCCGGCGGACGGTGAGCGCGGCGGCGCCTGGATCGGTGCCAACGACGCGGGTGTGGTGGCCTGCCTGCTCAACGCCTACGCGCCGGGAGACCTCGATCTCCTCGGTCGAGAAGGCGTGCCGAGCCGCGGCGAGATTCTTCCGCGCCTTCTCGGTCACCGCCCGGATGAGGTCTTGGAGTGGGTGGACCACGAGCTGGACGCACCCCGCTACCCATCTTTCACCCTTATCCTGCTCGCCCCGGACGAGGGGAGGGCGGTTCACTGGCGGCTGGACGCAGGTCTCGAGTGCGAGAGCCTGGCAAGTGGTTGGAGCGTCGTGACTTCGTCACTGTGGCGCGGCGAAGAGGTGTCGGCCTGGCGTCACGAGGCCTTCGCACGGTGGTGCGCCGACGGGGAACCCCGCACAGCCGGAGTGCCCTCGTTCAACCTCCTCGAGGTGGCCGGTCACCGCGAATGGTCGCCGTTCATGACCCGTCCTTTCTCAGCAACCCGCAGCATTACGCAGGCGCGGGTCGGAGCTGGGGAGCGCAGTCTGACGATGACCTACTGGAGTCGCAGGGGCGCCGACACCATCGACCCGTCGAAGCCAGATGCGACACTCGATCTTCCACTCAACGCGCCTGCGCCGACGAGGTTCCCACAATGAGGGAGTGGCTGGCACAGGCACTCGCCCTGCTGTCCGACAGCCCGCTGTTGCAGGGACTCCTCGCCGGCCTCGCAACCTTTGTCCTCGAGGACCCCACCACCATCGGCTGCGGTTTGCTGGTGGCCGAAGGGAAGATGGCGTTCGCCACCGCCCTGATCGGGGTTTCGGCCGGCATCGCCATCGGCGACGTGGGTCTGTACGGCGTCGGGCGCCTCCTTGGCCCCCGGGTTGTGGGGCACGGCCCCTTGACGCCGGGTCGCATCCGACGCGCCTCCTCATGGTTCCAACGCAACCTGGTGCTGGCGGTGCTCGCAAGCCGTTTCGTGCCCGGCATGCGTTTGCCCACTTACGTCAGCGCGGGAGTGCTGCGAGCCCCGCTCGGCCGTTTTGTCGCGGTTGCGGTGGGGGCGTCCCTGGTCTGGACCCTGGTCCTCCTCCATCTCACAATCGCCGTCGGCGAGCGGTTGTTACCGCTCCTCGGCGATCTTCGTTGGCCGGTCGCCGTCACGGCGCTCCTGCTCCTGGCACTCCTGCAGCGGCGGGCGGCGCGGGCGCTCGACCAGCTCCCCGCCGAGGATGAGGAGGAAGCGCCGGTTTTTTCTTCCTTCGAGCTCTGGCCACCGTGGTTCTTCTATATCCCTGTCTTCGTCTACTGGCTCTGGCTCTCGGTGCGCCACCGCTCACTCACCCTGCCCACTGCAGCCAACCCCTCGATCTACTCGGGCGGCTTCATCGGCGAGACGAAGTCCGAAATCCTCGGCCTGGTGCCTCCTGAACACGCCGATCTCGTGGCTGCCTGGGAGATCGTCGAGCGGCCCGCCATGGCCACCCGCAGGGAGCTCCTGCATGGCGCTCGCGAGGTCATGGCGGCCCGCGGCCTCCGTTACCCGCTGGTGGTCAAGCCCGACGTAGGCCAACGCGGCGACGGGGTTCGACCGGTCTTCAACGACGACGAGCTCGCTCATTAC
>DAOWFV010000040.1 GCA_030637805.1 Acidobacteriota bacterium
CCTGGACAATGCGGCCATCGAGCTTGCGGTCCCAGTGCACGTACGATCCGAGCCCGGGCGGCAGCCCGCGCACCACCGCGCCCACCACTCCGCCGAGGGTCTCACCGGCGTTGCGGGCCGAGCTCACCGCCTCCACCAGCCGTTCCTCCTCGTCCGGCCGTGGAGTCACCAGCGGCGAGTCGTGGCGCACCTCGGCCAGCTCGTCCCACGAGGGCGGGCCTGCCAACACCTCTTCCGGGCCGACCCGCACCACCGCCGACCGCATAGAGATCCCGTACCGCGCGAGCAGCTGGGCGCAGACCACGCCGGCGGCAACCCGCGCAGCGGTCTCTCGGGCCGAGGCGCGCTCGAGAACGTTGCGCATGTCGCCGAGCTGATCAGTGGCAACCCCGCCCGAGTAGTCGGCATGGCCGGGACGCGGGCGGGTGACGGCGCGCTTCGACGCCTCCCCCGGGTCTACCTGCCAGGGATCCATGACCGCCGACCAGTTCTCCCAGTCACGGTTGAGGATCTCGAGGACCAGGGGCGATCCGAGCGTGCGGCCGTCGCGCAACCCTCCCGTCACCCGAGCCTCGTCGTCCTCGATGCGCTGGCGGCCGCCCCGGCCGAAACCGTGCTGCCGGCGCTTGAGCCAGGCATCCACCTGCTCGCGGTCCACCTCGAGGCCAGCGGGGAGTCCTTCGAGAACAGCGGTCAGCTTGGGACCGTGCGACTCACCGCCGGTGAGGAGGCGCAGCCGTCTCACCGGGTGGCCAGGCGCCTGCAGGTGGGCATCGCATTGATGGGATATTCCATGCTTTCGAGGATACGCGGATCGGGTCCCCAATCCAAGGTGATCCTCAGAAGCAGTCACCGGTGCTATGATTTCGGCCTTGTGATGACCGGAGTTCTTGCTCGGGCGGGGGTCGTGCTCGGCGCAGCGCTGATGGTGCTGGCCTCGGTCGGCGTGGCTGCGGATGCGCCGGAATCCGCCCGCCTGACCATCCTCCACACCTCGGACCTGCACGGCGCAGTGCTTCCCTACAACGACTTCGCCGACGCCCCTTCAACGCAGGGATCCCTGGCGCAGGTCGCGACACTGGTCGAAGAAATCCGCGAAACCACCGAACACCCCGTGCTGCTCCTCGACTCCGGCGATACAATTCAGGGCACGCCGTTCGAGCAGTTCATCCATGTTCGCTGGGGCGAGCCGAGCCCGACCATCGAGGCCATGAACCGTATCGGCTACCAGGCGATGGCGGTGGGCAACCACGAGTTCAACTTCGGCCTCGGTGTGTTGCGGGGTGCCGAAGCCAAGGCGGAGTTCCCCTTCCTTTCGGCGAACACCGTTGACGAGGCGACGGGCAAGCCCGCCTTCCCCCCCTTCCGGGTGCTCGAGGTGGGACCGCTGCGGGTCGGCATCCTCGGCCTCACCACGCCCAATATCCCCGGTTGGGAGAAGGAGGAAAACTTCCGCGGGCTCATGTTCGAGGCGATGGATGCCGCCGCTCGCCGCTGGGTACCGGTGCTGCGGAACGAAGAGCGCTGCGACCTGGTGGTGGTGCTCGCCCACACGGGCTTCGAGCGCGACCTCTCGAGCGGGGAGCCTGACGGCACCGAGCATGAGAACTCCGCCTGGCGGCTGACCGAGGTTCCGGGCATCGACCTCCTGCTCACCGGCCACACCCACGAGGACATCTCACCGCGTCTCGTGAACGGCGTCATCGTCTCCCAGCCCCGCGCGCGCGCCCAGCTGGTCACCCGCATCGATCTGAGTCTCGAGGAGCGACCATCGGGCTGGGAAATCGTCCGCTGGAGCGGAGAGAATCTGCCCACCGGCACGGTCGAACCCGATCCCGCCCTGATCGCCGCCTTCGCGCCCGGCCATGAGCGGGTCGTAGCGGCCCTGGACGGCCCGGCCGGGGAGGTGACCGATGCGGTGCGCGTGGACCGCTGCCGCCTGGCCGACTGCTCGGCCGTCGATCTCATCCACGTGGTGCAGCTCGAGGCCTCGGGCGCCGAGCTTTCGCTCGCTGCCCTGCTCAACTCGCACACGCCGCAGCTCCGGCCGGGACCCGTGAGCTGGCGCTGGATCCACTCCTTCTACACCTATCCGAACACGCTGGTGGCGGTTCGCCTCAACGGTGCTCAGGTGCTCGACATCCTCGAGCACGCCCTCCGTTTCTACGACGGGCTCCGCTGCTCGCCCGAGGACGGCTGCACGGTGTTGACGGATGCCGCCATTCCCCACTACAACGTTGACAATATGTCGGGCCTCTCCTACCGCATCGACCCCACGCGACCCGAAGGATCGCGGGTTCGTGACCTCCGCTACCGCGGCTTCCCACTCGATCCCAACGCCGATTTCACGCTCGTCTGCAACTCCTACCGTGCGGCCGGCGGCGGCCTGTATCCGCATCTCGCCGAGGCCGAGGTGATATGGCGATCGTCGGCGGAAATGACCGACCTGATCGGTCTTTATCTCAACCACCATCGGCCCTGGCGACCGGCGGTGGACGACAACTGGCGCATCGGCCGCGATTTGGTGGCCGAGGAATAACTCGTCGATCCCGAGAAGGTGGCAAGGGAAAGCCGCACGGGAGAGACAACAGTCCCGGTATTCGACCATGCAGAGACGGGTAGAGAGAGGTGGGCATGCGATTAGAAAAACTTACCACCGCGGTCCTCACCGCGTTATTACTGGCGGCGGCGCCCCATCTCGGGTTGGCCCAAACTAACGTGGCAACGGGCCAGATCTTCGGCACCTGCAAGGATCCCAACGGGGCTGCCACGCCCGGCGTGGTCATCCAGGTCAAGAATCGGGACACCGGCTTCACCCGCGGCAGGGTCTCCGACACCCGCGGGTTCTTCCGAATCGACCTCCTTCCCTCGGGAACCTACGACCTGCGCGCCGACCTCAGGGGCTTCAAGTCGGAGGTTCGACGAGGGGTTGAAGTGACTCTCGGCTCGTCGATCAAGGTCGACTTCCATCTCGTCCTATCGGCAGTGGAGCAGGAGATCGTGGTCACAGCCGAGTCGCCGGTGATCGAAATCACAAATCCGTCAGTGGCCGACAGCGTCGGCGCCACCAGTATCGCGAATCTGCCGCTCAACGGCCGTGATTTCACCGACTTCATCCTCCTCACTCCGGGCGCGATCGCTCCCGGCGACGACGCCGTAACCGGCCGTGGTGGCGTCAACATCGGCGCGCGTGGGATCCAGAACTCGTTCAATATCGACGGCTCCAACGACCAGTCGAGCTTCTTCGGCGAAGAGCGCGGCGGCACCCGTCCGCCCTTCACTTTTTCGCAATCGGCGATCAAAGAGATGCAGGTCATCAGGAACTCCTACAACCTGCAGTTCTCGGCCGGCGGCGGCATCATCAACGCCATCACCAAGTCGGGCACCAACCAGTTCCACGGCGAGGTCTTCGGCTACTACCGTGACGACAGCATGGTGGCGGCCGATGCTTTCGATCGAGAACCCGACGGCTTCGAACAATGGCAGTACGGCTTCTCGATGGGCGGTCCGATCATCAGAGACAAGCTGCACTGGTTTGCCGGCGTTGACGCCCAGGATCTCGGCAGGCCCAGCTTTCGTGGTTTTGACGATTTTCCGATCGATCGCACGGTCGAGTGGGAGTCGATCACCGGCCTCGAGCTCGACGAGGAGATCGGGGACATCGGCCAGACCAACGACGCCCTGGTTTTCATGGTCAAGTTCGACTGGCAGCTCAACAACAGCAATCTGCTGACCGTCCGCGACAACCTCTCGACCCAGGAGGGCATCAACCTCACCAGCGATTTCTTCACCTCCGGACGTTCCACCAACGGTTTCGAGGAGAACTCCTTCAACTCCTTCGTTGCGACCCTGAATTCGGTCATCTCCACGAATTCCTTCAACGAGTTGATCGTCCAGCACTCGCTCGAGGAGCGTCCACGCACGGCCAACAACAACACGCTTCCCGAAACCCAGATAAGCCTCTTCTTCGACGCCGTTTACGGACAGAACCAGTTCCTGCCAAACTTCCTCGACGAAAAGCGCTTCCAGGTCATCGATAACTTCACCCATTACCTCGGCAAGCACACCCTCAGAGCGGGCCTCAACCTCGACCTCGTGAGCTTCGACGACGGCTTCCCCCGCTACGCCGCCGGCAGTTACCTCTACTCCGATTGGGACGACTTTTTTGACGATGCCCCCGCGCAGTACACACAGTCGTTCTCCGACTACGATTTCCAGGTCGCTTTCGATACCGACTACTACGCCGTGTTCATCCAGGACGAGTGGCGCACGAGTCCCGGCTTCACGCTCACCTACGGTCTGCGATACCAACTCCAGAAGCATGGCCAACCGAAGGAAACCAACCCGCTCTATCCGGATACCGGCACGATTCCGAATGACACGAACAACTGGGCGCCGCGCGTCGGTTTCGCCTGGGACATCTCGGGTAACGGCCAATCAGTGCTGCGCGGCGGCGGCGGCTACTTCTACGACAACAGTCCGACCCTGCTCGACGCCAACGCCATGCTCACCAATGGCGTTCGTGTCGTCCGGTTCTTCCTCTCATGTGACGATTTCGCCTGTCCCGAGTACCCCAACACC
>DAOWFV010000149.1 GCA_030637805.1 Acidobacteriota bacterium
AAATCATAACTCGCTTCCCAGAATACAGAGCGGAACAGTGCCTTACCCAACCCCGGATCACTCGTTGTGGGAGCGGTTCGGATATCCGAATTCCTAATTCCTAATTCCTAATTCTCTTAGGGTGTATACCAAATCGGGCTCGTGTAAGCCCGCTCCCGGGTCACCATCGGGACCTCGGGTGCCATTGTGACTCCGTAGAACTTGGCCTCGTATGCGGTCCACCGTGGCGTTGGGATCTCGAGCACCCGCGCGTAGTAGACGGCCGGGACATCGGGATCGAAGTCGGGGTCCTTCCACACCGCGATCAGCTGGGGCAAGCCGATGGTGTTGGTCCAGGTGGCGTTGGCCACGTCCACGGTGTTGCCCACCGGCGGCAGCTTGCCGTCGGTTCCCGGTTTCCGGTCACCGGACCACACCGCGTCGTAGACCTTCTCCTGCCGCTCGCCCTTGGCGTCCACCCAGCCCTTGACGATCTGGATGCGATCGAGGTTTCCACTGAAGGGATCCTTGAGTGCCGCGACGAGGAAGCTCGGCGCTGCGCCGGCCGGGCCCTGGACGAGGTCTCCACCCATGGGCACGCCCTTGGTGTAGCCGATGTCGGCCGGCAGGCGGTGGAGGGCATCAGCGGCCTCGAACTCCCATCCGCCAAAGAAACGCACCAGCATTCGCGGGCCGGTGGTGGCATAGGTCTCCTTGCGCATCATGGCGTCGAAGAGCGCTTCGCGGGTGTTCTCGGTTGCCCACACGGCGGCGTAGCCTGAAGATGTCATGGCCCAACCCTCGTACCTCTTGTCACCGACCTCCGCCATGGGGTGCTCCCACCGCTGCGGGGAAGGCTCCGCGCCCGAGTGCTTGCCGAAGAAGTTGTTCTCACCGGCAGTGGCTAGCCCGGTGTGGCTGTCGGTCGAGCCGATCATCCCAAACTTGTAGGGATTGACGCCGAGCTCGCGCTCGAGCTGGAGACCGATCTGCAGCGCCGAGCGGGCGTACTCATACTGCAGCATGTCGTCTTCCTTCATCGCGCTGAGGTCGAGATTGCCCTGGTCCCAGGTTTCATAGTCGGCGAACTCGTCGGTGGGCGACAGGAAGGGATGGGCCTCGCCGTCACCCTTGATCTGCGTGGCCTCGTAGAGGGGCTCCCAACGGGCGCGGGTCTGGGCGTACTCGAGATCCACCGGCCTGCCGGTGAACGATTCGACTACGGGGAACATGATGCCGTTCGACAGATTGCCGTTGTGGGCGATGGCGAGCAGGCGGCCGCCGGTCCGATCCTGATAGCTCTGCATCCATTTCCACAGATCCCGGGGGTTGTCGCTGCCCTCCGGTTTGAGGGTGGTATAGGGCTCCATGATGCCGGCCCGGTTACCGTCGTCGCGGTAGATCACCACGCGGTGGAGGTTGTTGCCGGCGGTGTTGGAGGTCCACTCGTAGCCGATGAAGGCGGTGAAATGCCCCGGATCGTTGTACTTCTCGGCTGCGTCGATGGTGTCATCCCACGCAGAGCGGTAAGCCGCGGTTCCGGGTCGGGACTCCAAGGCAGGCGGAAAGGTGTTCTGCGAAAAGGCGATGATGATCTCCGTCGCCGCCTTCACCCCCTCCTGACCGCCGGCCTGAACCATCTCGTACCACTTCCTTCCCGTCGGATCGGCGAGCATCGCGGGATCACCCGCGAAGAGCTTCGGGAAGAAGCCCATGTTGTCGGAGTGGTCGGCCACCACCAGGAAGTCGAGAGGCAGACGGAGCTTGACCTGCTGACCGGTGGAGGACGTGAGCTCCTCGCCGCGGGCAAATCGGTAAGCATCCTCGGGGCCCAGCCGCGCGCCGAACGCGCCGGCGTCCATAGACATGCCCGTGTGCAAATGGGTGTCGCCCCAGAAGACCTGGGTCGGGAAGTTTCGCCCGGCAAAGGGCGAGTAGTGTTTCTGGGCCGGGAACGCGCCCTCCGCCGTCTTGCCTGGTGGTGGCAGCCCGACGGTGTCACCGGCATAGGCCGGCAGTGCAAGGGCCGATATCAACAGCGCGGTCACAACCGCTCGACGACGGACGTTACTCATGACTTTCTCCCCTCGATTTTTCTCCACTGATTTTTGACACTCCGTCACAATACCACGGCTCTCGATGCTCGACGCGGTCACAGGTCACAGGTCACAGGTCGCACAGCGCAGGTCTCAGGTCTCAGGTTTCAGGTCTCAGGGTGCACATCGCACATCGCAAGTCGCAGGTCACACCGAAATTGTCGATTGGACTCTTGCGATGTCAAGCCCTTTCTGCAACTTTCAGAGTTTTTCAATGAAACCTGTGAGACCTGAGACCTGAAGCCTGGAACCTGCGACCTGCGACCTGAGACCTGAAGCCTGCGACCTGAAGCGAGTGGTGCTAAGCTTCGGCGCCCCGAAAGGAGACACCCATGCGCCCAGACGGCCGTGAGCCTCACCAGGTCCGCCCCATCACCATCGATCCCGAATTCGTGGATTACCCCGAGGGCAGCGTCCTCTACCGCGCCGGCGCCACTATGGTGCTGTGCAACGTCAGCCTCTCCGACCGTACCGCGCCCTTTCTGCGGGGCTCGGGCGAGGGTTGGGTCACCGCCGAGTACGCCATGCTGCCGCGGGCCACCGAGACCCGCTCCGATCGCGAGGTGACGCGTGGCCGCCCGAGCGGTCGCTCGCAGGAGATCCAGCGCCTCATCGGGCGCTCCCTGCGCGCCGCGGTGCGCCGCGATCTCCTCGGCGAACGCACCCTCACCGCCGACTGCGATGTGCTGCAGGCGGATGGTTCCACCCGCACCGCATCGATCTCCGGCGCCTGGATAGCCCTGGTTCTCGCGCTCGGCCGTATGTTCGAGCAGGGTCTGCTCAGCGAGTGGCCTCTGACCGACCAGATCGCCGCCGTGGCCGTGGGCCTCGTCGGCGGCGAGGCCAGGGCCGACCTCGATTACGGCGAGGACTTCGACTGCGACGTCGACCTCAACCTGGTCTTCACCGGCGACGGGAGGTTGATCGAGGTCCAGGGCACCGCCGAAGGAGCGCCTTTCTCTCGCGACCAGCTGAACACCCTCCTCGAGGTCGGCTGGCAAGGCGCCCAGCAGGTCATCATGAAACAGAACGAGATCGTAGGGCCGAGGCTGGAAGCATTGGGGCTTTCTTCCCCGTAACGGTGGTCAGTTTTGAGTTTTGAGTTTTGAGTTTTGAGTTCCCGTCCACCCTCCCCAGCAACACGGGTGGCGGAGGGGTAAATTCGAAATTCGAAATTCGAAATTCGAAATCGGCCCGGAGGGCCGCGTGCGCCATTGACACTTCGAGGGCCCGAAACCTATACTCTCTTCCCGCCTTCACGGCGGTTGATCTTTGCAAACAGTGAGTGGACTCCCTGTCGGGGTGTAGCGCAGCCTGGTAGCGCACCTGCCTTGGGCGCAGGGGGTCGGAGGTTCAAATCCTCTCGCCCCGACCATGCATCCCATTCGCAAGCCTCCGCCTGTAGCTCAGCAGGATAGAGCAACGGACTTCTAATCCGTAGGTCAGAGGTTCGAGTCCTCTCAGGCGGACCAATATCGTTTTCGGAATCCTCATGTCTCGCCACGTCGCTTAGCGAGGGCCGCGAGATGTGGTGAGATGTGGTGTTGGCGACGTGAGGGCCGCGCAGTCGTACACGACAGTACGTCGAGCAGCCCGATGGGAGCCAACACCGCAGATCTTGGCATATCGCGGGCCGCAGTAGCGAGGTGGCGAGGTATGAGGTTTAGTATGGTGGGCGTAGCTCAGTTGGTAGAGCACAGGATTGTGGCTCCTGTGGTCGGGGGTTCAATTCCCCTCGCTCACCCCATTTTTTGCGCCCGTAGCTCAGCTGGATAGAGCGATAGCCTCCGGAGCTATAGGTCATGGGTTCGAATCCCGTCGGGCGTACCATATATCCATTCGCCTCCCGACCGGGGAGGCGTTTTTCATGGCTCGAGCTCTAACCCGCACTTCTCACCAGATTCCTACTACGGGTCGCAATGCACAGCACGTGTCTGCGTTTTCTCGATTTGCTCGCTCGACGTACCGCAAGTACGCCTTCTCTCCCAAATCTTGCGAGAGCGCAGACACGCACGATACCTTGCGCCCCTCGCGA
>DAOWFV010000194.1 GCA_030637805.1 Acidobacteriota bacterium
CTTATGAGTATTGAGATATGAGTATTGAGTTACACACACTCGCCCATAAGTGATTCGGGTGGTCGAGAGGGAACTCAAAACTCAAAACTAAGAACTCAAAACTGAGTCGTGGGTGGGTTGGCATTCCGAATTCCGAATCCGTCCTATCCTTCGTCGAGAGACCGGTGGTACTCGTGCTCCCACGTGTTCCACCACTCGGTTTCGATGCCGCGGCAGGTCTCTCCGAAGGCCGAGCACACGACGCACCCGTCGCCGCGGACGTGGTCGGGATCGTCGAGGGGTGGGAAGCGTTTGGTGAGCTGTTCACCAACCTCGCGGGCCGCCTGCTCTTCGGCTGTCGGCGCCCGGCCCTCGAGCCGGGTCTGTCCGTTTCGACGCAGACGCTCCGTCGCCTCCGGCAGGAGAATGCTCTCTTCCTTGTCCACGTGCTCCCACAGGTGGTGGGCGAAGCGCCGCGCGACCTCCGCCGCCCGCTCGGGGTCCCCGCTCGCAGCTTCCAGGGCATCGACAAAGAGCACCGCTTCGCGATGGTCCGCAGCGATCGCCGGCAGCGGCCCACGATCGGCAGGTACCTCGGCGCGGTCCACGAGCGCTGGGAACAGCGTTTCTTCCTCGCGCTGGTGGTGAAAACCGGCAACGAACACCCTGAAAAACCGGACGAAGTCGGCCACATCCGAGGGTTCGACAGCGCCCGCTGTCGCCCGCTCGGAAAACCGGACCAGCGAGCCCGCCACGTCATCCACCAGGCGGTGTTCCTGACCGAGCTCGTCGAGCAGAAGCATCAGTACACCGCCGGCCGCACGACGCCCGCGGCTCCGGGACCACGTGGGTCCTGGGCCGCCTCCATGTTCCCGGCAACGATTCCCCGCACGGCGCTGACCTCTCCGACCTTATTGGTGGCGCGAAGCTCGTGGCCCCTGCGTTCGAGCGCGCGAGCGGTCTCCGGCGAAAAAGCGTACCGCTCCGAGTAGAGGAGATCCGGCATCCACTGGTGGTGGATGCGCGCCCGGTCCACGGCAGCCTGCAACCCATCACCATCGACGATGAGATTCAGGAGCACCTGCACGGTGGCAGTCGGTATCTTCGATCCTCCCGGCGAGCCGATGACGATGACCTGTTTGCCGCTCCATGCAACAGTCGGCGACATGGACGAGAGCATCCGCTTGCCGGGTCCGACCGAGTTCGCTTCTCCCTGAACAAGCCCAAAGGAATTCGGGTGCCCCGGCGCGGTCGTAAAATCGTCCATCTCGTTGTTGAGGAGGAAACCCGCCCCGGCCACCAGCAGCCCGCAACCGAAGCTGCGGTTGAGAGTGGTGGTCAGCGCCACCGCGTTGCCGTCGCCGTCCATCACCGACAGGTGGGTGGTCTCCGAACTCTCTTCGGCGCGCTCCCGCGACCATGCCCTCACCCTCTCCGAGTCGGTCGCCTTGTTGATGCGGATCTCTGCGGTGCGCACATCGAGCCAGTGACCGGCGAGCAGCTGGGCCGCGCTCGCCCGGCTTGTCCGGGGATCACCGAGCAGGAATCGGTCAGCGTACGCGCGTCTCCAGACCTCCGTCAGAAGGTGACTGCGGTCGGCGCCAAAGCGCGGGAGCTTCTCCCATCGGAGGCGCTCGAGCATCCCGACTGTCTCACCGATGATGATGCCGCCGGAAGAGGGCAATGGCATCGACGCTACCTGCCAACCGTAGGCCGAAAAGCGCACGGGCTCGCGCCACACCGGCCGGTATGCCTCCAGATCGGCGGCCCGCAGCACGCCGCCGTGCCGGCGAGCGGCGAGCTCGACGGCGGCGGCAACTGGTCCTTCGGTGATGGCCGGTGCGCCCCTGGCGCCGTAGGCCTCGAGGATTGCGGCCAGCTCCGGCAGCTTTTTGACGGATCCGGCCGACGGCGGCTGTCCACCGGGAAGCCAGACAGCGGCGGTTTCGGGAAACCGCTGCAGAAGCTCTTCACTCGCGGCCAACGACCGTTGCAGCCTCGTGTTCACTATGAAGCCATCTCGGGCGAGACGCGCCGCCGGCGCCACGACCCGGGCCCAGGGCAGCCGGCCGTACTTGCGGTGGAGCTCGAAGAGACCGGCGGGGGAACCGGGCACACCGGCCGCCAACGGCCCCACGAGCGAGGCCTTCGGACGCGGCTCGCCATCATCATCCAGGTACATGTCATGGGAGGCTGCCGCCGGAGCGGTCTCCCGGAAGTCGAGGGCGTTGACCTCGCCACCGAATCGGACAACCGCAAACCCACCGCCGCCGAGGTTCCCGGCCTGGGGGAATACGACCGCAAGTGCGAGGGCGGTGGCGACTGCGGCATCCGCGGCGTTACCGCCGGCACGGAGGATTCCCAGACCCGCCTCGGTGGCGGCCGGCGCGGCGCTTGATACCGCACCGCCGGTCCCCCGCACCGCCGCGGGGTGGGCCGCTTCGAGACCAGCCGCGGGAAGCAACAGCGCGACCACAACGAGCGCTGCCATCCACCGGCTTCTTACCATCGAAATAACACAGGGCATCATGCAACACATCATCGTTTGAGTGTACTTCAGGATCCCGGCTCGCACCTCCAGCCGTGTTGGGGCGGTAGTTTTGAGTTTTTGGTTTTTAGAGCCTCTTGCAAGAATCCCTTCGTGAGTTGATTCGCGACGTGGCAGCAGACGGACGGGAGGGGATAAACCCCTCCCCTACAACGAATTCCGTAGGGGCGGGGTTTATCCCCGCCCGCATGTCTCCAGATTTTTCAGGTGGCTCTCAAAACTGAGGATTTCAAGTGAGCAGAATCAGCTATCATCCCTTGTGCGCCACGTCTCGGGGTGCGCGGAGGTTTGATGACCTGGAACTACTCTAAAAAGACCACCGATCTCTTCATGGCGGCAGTGCAGGGGAAACCCGGCACCCACCTGGGCGAGATCGAAGATGCCGACGGCTTTGGTGAGCACGGGTCGATCGCGTGCGGCGACGCCCTCCGGTTCACCTTTCGCGTCAACCGCGACGCCGACAATCCCTTACAGGACCACATTACCGAGGCTCGCTACCTGACCTTTGGCTGCACGTCGGCCATCGCCGCTTCAGAGGCCCTGTGTTCCATCATCGAGGAAGCGGATTTTACGCCGATCGAGGCCCTGAATATTACCAATCAGGACATCATCGACTACCTGGGAGGCCTCCCCCAGGCCAAGATCCACTGCTCGGTGATGGGCGCCGAGGCGCTTGAGGCGGCGGTTTTCAACTGGGCCCAGAAGCGCGGCGTCGACCTCGCAGAGCTCGGCATCGACATCAGCAGGGACGAGCAGGAGGAGGGGCGCCTGGTCTGCACCTGCTTCGGCCTCACCGAGCCCTATATCGAACGTAAGATCGAAGAGCTCGAGCTCAAGACGATCGCCGATATCACCAACGCCATCAAGGCCGGCGGCGCCTGCATGTCCTGCCACCACACCCCGGGCGGTCTGCAGGACATCCTGAACAAGGTCTGGGGCAAGCAGCCCACGGCCTTCAAGGAGCTGCCGGTGCTGCCGATGGTGAGGGAGGTCAAGGCGCAGCCGCCACGGGAGATGTCGCCCTTCAAGTTCGCCAAGCTGGTGGAGACCGTGCTCGACCAGCACGTACGGCCGCAGCTCGCCAGAGACGGCGGCGACATGGAGATCGTCGACATCAAGGACCAGGTGGTGTATGTCGGCATGAAGGGTGCGTGCGCGGACTGCGCCGGTTCCGTCCGTACCATCAAGATGATGGTGGAGCGGGCGTTGAAGGATCATGTTGACGAGCGGATTCGGGTCGTCGAGGTGTGATTCTTTTCTTCCGCGGGCGCCTGGCGGGCGCCCACGGAAGAAAAGAAAATAGGGCGGCACAATAGGACGGAGTTCAGGAGATTCTGTGGCGATTATTGATCTTGATAACAACGCGACTACGCAGGTGGCGCCCGAGGTGGTGGAGGCGATGATGCCGTACCTCAAGGGCGAGTACTTCAACCCTAGCTCGATGTACGAGGCGGCTCGGGGACCGGCCGACGCCATCACCGCGGCACGAAAAAAAATCGCGCGACTTCTCGGCCATGCCAGACCGTCCGAAATCCTCTTCACCTCCTGCGCCACCGAGAGCAACAACACCGCCGTCTTCGGCACCATCGCGGCCAACCCGGAGCGCCGTCATGTCGTCACCACTGGGGTTGAGCACCCCGCGATCTTCGAGGTCTGCAAGGACCTCGAGCGGCGCGGATTCGAGGTCGACTTCATCCCGGTCGATACCCAGGGTCGGCTCGACACGGGGGAGTTCGTCCGCGCCCTCCGACCCGACACCCTGCTGGTATCGGTGATGCACGCCAACAACGAGACCGGCGTCATCTTCCCGGTCGAGGAGCTGGCACGAATCACCAAGGAGACCGATCCCTCGATCGTCTTTCACACCGACGCCACCCAATCGGTCGGCAAGCTGCCGATCGACCTCCGCGGCTCGTTCAAGCACGTCGATCTGCTCTCCTTCTCCGGCCACAAGCTGCACGCGCCCAAGGGCATCGGCGCCCTCTTCATTCGTC
>DAOWFV010000079.1 GCA_030637805.1 Acidobacteriota bacterium
GACCGGACGTGCCGTCCTTGACAATCTTGGGAATGTGGTCGCTGCGGTGACCCTCCCGTTGGGTCCCAAGCATTGTCAAGGGGGGCTCTCTCGGGGAGCGCGATGACAGCAGGTAGCGTCAAAGTCAGTAGCGCAAATCCGGAGTTCTTGAAAACGCGCTGGCCGTGAACGCTCTCGCGGGTGCGGTACTCTGTGTGGACGACGAGGAGGAGGTACACGATGGCAGATCAGATGACCCTGACGGACGCGGTGGACCAGCGCGGGCCCTACGCGGTCTGGGACCTGATGGATGACGACGAGCAGAAGAAGGCCGCCATTGCCTTCTGGACCGGCGCCGACCGTGAGAGCCGCAGTGCCCTCGAGCTGGCCCTGGCCAAGGATCTCAGGTTCCGCGCGGAGTCGGTGCGGAAGCTTTCAGCGGAGCGCGTGGCCGGCCGCCTGGTGCGCCTCGCGGACTCGCTGCCGGACTCGGTGCTCTTCCAATACCTCTTCCACCTCCACATGGCCGAGCGCCGCCCTTTGATGGTCGGATTCCTCGACGCGGTCGGCCTGCCACACGAGGATGGCACCCTCGACCTGCCCGAGGACTTCGAGGGACCCGATGCCGGCAAGGTGGAGGCGGCTGCAGGCGACCTGGCAAGCTCCGCGGGCCACTCCGGGCTGGTCTACCTCGCAACGCTGATGGTAGCGGATGCCGACTTCTGGAAGGGGCTCGAGCCGGTACTTCAAGGCTACGCCGAGGACGGCTCAACCCTCGAGGCCAAGAAGGCTGAGGAATAGTTTTGAGTTGTGCCCCGGTCGCCCGTGGCCCGGAAAACTCAAAACTAAAAACTAAAAACTCAAAACTCACGCAGTGTGTGTGGCGCTGTTCCGCTCCGTCTCGTGCACGGTCACGGCGTCCAACTCGACACCTTCGGGCAGAGTCGGTTCGAGGCGTTCGAAAAAGACCCTGGCGAGGTTCTCGGCGGTGGGGTTGATTCCCTCGAGCCATGCCACCTCGAGGTTGAGGTGACGGTGGTCCACCTCGCTCACGATCACCCTCTTCAGAATATCCTTGAGCTCCTTCATATCGATGAGGAATCCGGTATCGGCGTTCACCCGGCCCCTCACCGCCACCTCGAGCACGTAGTTGTGGCCGTGGCCGTGGGGGTTGTTGCACTTGCCGAAGACGCGTCGGTTCCACTCATCCGGCTGCTGCGGGTTGTGCAATCGGTGCGCTGCCTCGAAGTAGACCTTGACCTTGACCGTGGTTGGCATCTTGCCTCCGCTCTTGTTAGCGGGTTCCCGGTACCAGTTTATTCCTCGAACCGGCGATAGATCTCCGGGCGGCGGTCGTCGAGAAACGGCAGGCGCTCCCGGGTTTCGCGCACTATGGTGGCGTCCACCTCACCCAGCACCACTCCCGGCTCCCCTGCCAGGGTCGAGACCACATCGCCCATGGGATCCAGGAGGCTGGTGTCGCCGCGATGGACATGACCCTCCGCCTCGCCCACCCGGTTGACGCCCAACACCCAGGCCTGATCGTCGATCGCACGCGCGGCGAGCAGGGTGCGCCATGCGTGGGAGCGGCGTTCCGGCCAGTTAGCGGGAACGACGAAGAGGTCTGTGGCGGCCGCCGTGGCTCGAAATAGCTCTGGGAAACGGAGGTCGTAGCAGATGACGGGGGTCACGCGTACCTCCTCGACCTCGGCGGTTTGGAGGATTTCTCCCGCCTCGTAGTGCTCCGGCTCGTTGGCCAGGGTGAAGGGGTGGATCTTGCGGTAGTGGAGGCGCTCGGACCCATCGGGCGCGACCAGTGAGCAGGCGTTGGCCGGCCGCCGGTCGCCCGGTTCGGCATAGCCGCCCACGATCCACACATCGTGGCGTGTAGCGGTCTCGCTCAAGAAGGCGCGGATGGCGGGAGCGTGTGCCGCCATCGCCTCGGCGCGCATTGAGAAACCGGTGGCGAACATCTCGGGCACGACGAGTAATTTCGCGCCGGAATCGACAGCCTGGAGGGCGAGTTCCTCCGTCCGCCGAAAGTTTTCCGCCGGCTCCTCCCAGGCGATATCGAGCTGCAACCCGGCGACGATCACTGCCGATCCAGAGGTGGCACCGCCACGCGGCAGGCCGTCAGTCGGTCGGCGAGCAGCACGTTGAAAATCAACTTCTGACCGTCGTCATATCCGTCGCGCCAGTGATTCGGGCGGTCCTTCGGCGCTCGACTGCGATAGGTGCTGAACGAAGCATTGAGGAGAGAGCTGCAGGCCTGGACCGAGAATTTGCTCATCTTCTCAGCTCCAGCGGCGAAGCCGGCGAGGTAGTCGGCGTCGTCGTCCAGGTCCTCGGCCACATGAGCAGCCGCGGTCAGGGCGCGCGCGATTCCCTCGTCGACTGCGGCGTTCGTCTGCTCGGTTTTCCACACCGCGTGGCGCTGTAGAGTTTCTTCGTAGTCAGCGGGCAGAGCCTCCAGCTCGCGTCCGTTCCAGTCGTCCGATGATCGTGCCGCATCGAGGGACGGGTACGGGGTGACCGCCTCTTTGATGCGGCTGAGAATCGCGGTTGCGTCGCCGCCCTTCACCTGCTCCCGAGGAAGCTCGAAGATCAGCTGGGCGCGACACCCCGCCTGATCAAAGAGCTCGAACGGTCCGTCCATTCGGGAGACCAGAATGGGAGCGGCAATTGTCACCAGAAGGTCGACCCGAGAGCGCTTGACCTTGAGCTTGTCTATCTTGATGAGCTCTCCGGGTTCGAAGCGGTGCTCGGCCTTACCGGCGACGCCGGAGGCGCCGACAGTGTTGTCGTTGTACGTGCCTGCGCAGCCGGAGTAGACCTCGACCTCGAGGACTCCCCAGGCACCCTTGAGATCCCGGTCGAGCCGGTCGCCGAGGTCGGAGGCGGGTGCGATGGCAGCGATGGCTGAGAAGATCATAGCGAGAGCAAATCGATGGGCGGACTGCGGCATGATCGACCTCCAGCAGTTCATCCGAGGCTAGCACGAGGCGCTCTCGGGGTTCTGGCATAATGCGGGGTCTCATGGATGGCAGCGACCACTACCCGGGCGGCGAAACCGCGTCACGACCGCCTTCGCGGCGAATGAGCCGGCGCACGCCGGCGGTGTCGGTGATCGTCGGCATCAACGTGCTCGTTTTCCTCGCCTGGCAGGCGGCGGTCTACATGCCCGGTCTTGAGCGATTCATGGTGACCAACTTCCTGGTCAGCACGACCCACCTCCAGCACGGCTACTTCTGGACCCTGGTCACCTCCGCTTTCTCGCATTCCGAGCTCTGGCACATGGCCATCAACATGTTCGTGCTGTGGAGCTTCGGCACCGTCCTCGAACGTCTGTGGGGAACCCGTGTCTTCGTGGCCTTCTATCTGGCGGCGGCGGTGGTCTCCTCGGCGAGCCACTGCGCCGTTTCCTCACTCTACATCGGCAGCGGCGACATCCCCGCCCTGGGGGCTTCGGGAGCGATCGCCGGCCTGCTCCTCGCCTACGCGCTTCACTATCCACGCCACAAGATCCTCCTCTTCGGGATCGTCCCGATCCCCGCTCTGGCCGGCGTGCTCGCCTTTGTCGGTCTCGACATCTGGGGCCTGATAGCGCAGGGCCGTGGAGGAGGTCTGCCCATCGGACATGGAGCCCACCTCGGGGGCGCCCTGGCGGGGGCCGTGATGTACTTCATGTACCTGCGCTCGACCTACCCCACGCCGTCCGCAACCGGGCCCAGGTCCCCGGCGGGGACAGCTTCGCTCACCGTGGAAGAGGCACACGAGTTCGAGCGCATCCGGGTGAAGATCGAAACCCACGGGCCGCATGTCCTGACCCCGAAGGAGCAGGCCTTCCTCGATCGCCTGCGCGAACGCATCATGCAGGCCGGCGGCGGTCCCCGCTGACTTGCCGCTCCGAGGCGCTCCGGGTACCATGCCTGGTGCTGAAGAAAAACTAAGGAGGGGCCAATGGAGCGTCCGAGCGAGCAAGAAGTCCGGATGGAGGTCTTCAACTCCTTCAAGGATCAATTCGCCAGCGCCCCCATCCGCCTCATGAGCCGTACAGTGGCTGCCATGCGGGCGATGGGCTACGACGACCTCGCGTCCGCCATTGGTGATCTGGATCGGCGGACGGTGCCCCCCGACGACCCCGAGGATCCCTGTCTGCGGCACGACTGGTACAGCGTGCTCATGGCCGCCTTCGAGCACGTCGGTGGCTGGGTGCGCCAGCTCAGCGCCCACCCTATGGGCTACAACGTGGATTCTATCGGCTACCCGATAGTGACTCGTTCCTGGGGCGCCCTGTGGTCGCGGCAGCTCGGCATCGACTTCGAGAACGCCGCCCATTCACCGCCGCAGATCATGGTGTTCCACGGCGGCAACCAGGCTCTGCAGGCCGCCCTCCTGGGTGTGGCCGAGACCCGCAGAAACCGTGTCGGGACGGGCAGCCCCGCCACGGTGCTCGTGCCCATCCCCACCTTCTCGTGTCCCATGGATCAGATCGCTCTGCAGGGCACCCAGGTTGTGCTGCTACCGCCGGGCAGAGCCGACATGGACCCGAGTTTCGAGGACCTCGCGCAGGTGCCCGACGGGGTGGATATCGACGGTGTCTACCTGATGCCGATCAACAACCCCACCGGCCGCACTCTGCCTCCCGAGCAGATGAAGGCCTTTGTCGACGCGGTCCTCGACCGCTGGCCCCATGCGGCGGTGATCCTGGACTCGGTCTATGTGCGCCTCCACCCCGACCACCGTCGGCTCCTTGCCTGGTAC
>DAOWFV010000201.1 GCA_030637805.1 Acidobacteriota bacterium
AATTCGAAATTCGAAATCCGAAATCAAATATCGCCTACGAGCCTCTCCAGCAGGTCAGCTCCAGCAATCCTTGGAACGGTGACGTGGCCGCGCGCGGCGTTGGCGCGGTTCCAGGTGTCAACCGTCTCGATGGCGTTGTGGTTGCGGGCCCAGGCGCGGCGGGCGACGCCGCCCATGGCGTCCCACTCGAGTGCGGTGTCGAGGATGCGGTCGACCCGCTCGGATCCGTCCAGGACCAGGCCGAAGCCGCCATTGATCGCCTTACCGGTGCCGACCCCGCCGCCGTTCGAGAGGACCGCCATGGTCATGCCCCGGGCGGCGTTGCCGGCCCAGCATTGGTGGGACATGTCGGCGACCGTGTTCGAGCCGTCGTAGATGTTGGCGGTTTCACGGTAGGGCGAATCGGTGCCGCCGGTGTCGTGGTGGTCGCGGCCCATCATCACCGGTCCGATTTCGCCGGCGCCTACCATGCGGTTGAACTTGCGGGCGATGGCCGTTCGGCCCTCGGCGTCGGCGTAGAGAATGCGCGCCTGGGTGCCCACCACCAGGGCGTTGGACTCGGCGTCGCGGATCCACTGCCAGTTGTCGCGGTCCTGACCGCGGCGGGCGGGATCGATGCTCGTCATCGCGGCCTGGTCGGTCTTGCGTAGGTCCTCAGGCTTGCCCGACAGACACACCCAGCGGAAGGGCCCGTAGCCGTAGTCGAAGCACATCGGTCCCATGATGTCCTCGACGTAGGAGGACCAGATGAAGCCCTCCGAGGTGTCGATCCCGTTCTTGGCGATCTCCGGCGCACCGGCGTCGAAGACTGCCTTCATGAAGGCGTTGCCGTAATCCCAGAACCGGGCGCCCTTGTCGGTGAGGCGCTTGAGCACGCGGAAATGGCGAACCAGGCTCCCGTCCACCAGCTCCCTGAAGCGCTCGCGGTCGGTGGCCAGGAGCTCGCGTCCCTCCTCGAAACCGATCCCGGCCGGTGTGTAACCGCCGTCGTAGGGGACGTGGCACGAGGTCTGGTCGGAGTAGAGGTCGACTGAGATGCCGTTCGCGTCGAGGTACTCGAGAAGATCGACCACGTTTCCCCGGTATCCGATGGACAGAGGCTCGCCGGCCGAGGCTGCGTCGAGCATCCAGCGGACTGAGGTTCCGAGGTCGTCGGTCACCTTCGATACCCAACCCTGCAAGTGCCGGGTCTCGACCCGTGACGGGTCCACCTCGGCGACGATGCCGGCGCCGCCCGAGATCTCGAGCGCCTTGGGTTGGGCGCCGGACATCCCGCCCAACCCAGATGTGACGAAGGTCTTGCCCGCGAGGTTTCCGTCGGGGGGGACCCCCAGGTAGAGCCGTCCTGCGTTGAGCAGGGTGATGTAGGTGCCGTGGACGATGCCCTGGGGCCCGATGTACATCCAACCGCCGGCGGTCATCTGGCCGTAGTTGACGCAACCGAGCGCGGCGAGGCGGTGGAAGTCCTCGGGGGTGTCGAAGAGCCCGACCATCAGCCCGTTGGTGATGATGGCGCGTGGCGCCTCGGGGCGCGACGGAAAGAGACCGAGGGGGTGGCCGGAGCTGACCACCAGGGTCTGGCTGTCATCCATGATCTCGAGGTAGCGCTTGATGAGCAGATACTGCATCCAGTTCTGGCAGACCTGGCCGGACTCACCGTAGGTCACCAGCTCGTAGGGGTAGAGAGCGACCTCGAAGTCGAGGTTGTTGTCGATCATTACCTGCATCGCCCTGGCCTCGGTGATGCGTCCCTTGTAGTCGTCGATCGGCCTGCCCCAGATCCGACCGGCGGGGCGGTAGCGATAGCCATAGATCCGGCCCATGGTGCGCAGCTCGTCGAGGAACTCGGGGGCCACGATTTCGTGATGCTCTGTCGGCACATAGCGCAGGGCGTTGGCGAGGGCCACCTTGGTGTCGTGGCGGTTGAGGGTCATGCCCCGGTCGGGAGCGCGCCGCCTGCCGGGATCGAAGGGCTTCGGCTCGGGCAACTCGGAGAGCTCGACGGTGAGAACTGGATCGGTCATCTCATCCTCCGGTGGTGCATTGTATCCCCACCCCGTCTCCGTGCCCGCGCTCCGGCGAGGAGTTCCCGGGTTCCACGCGGCCCGTTTCTCAGAGCGCTTCCCGAGAGGATGCCAGGCACGCCGATTCGCGGCGAATCGGGATGCCAGGCACCTCCGGTGAACGAGCCCAAGCCTGCTTTTGGCGCGCCGACTGTGGACTCCGCGAGGAGGGTGAAAGCTGGGGGAGGGTGGGGGAAGACTCAAAACTCAACACTAAGAACTCAAAACTGAGCGAGGTGTCCCAAGCCCCAGGTGCTATTCCGCAAACGCCACCTTTGCCAGCTCGACCTCGGGGTTGTAGAGGTGATTCACCTTTACCCCGGCGGAGGACAGCGAGTACAGCGCGTCCTCGATGTAGACGCTGCGCCGCATCCAGGGGTGATGGGCGTGGCTGCCGAGGTTCCGGTGGTCGACCCGCCCGAGCTCATAAATTCCCTCCTCCGGGTCCACCGCCAGCACGAGGAGGCCGCTGAAGCGGCCCTCGGCGCCGCTAATGTAGGCCGGGATCGACAGCACTCCGCGGTGGTAGGTGAAGGCGTGGTGGTCGTTCAGCGCCTCGGACCACGACCAGGTGTCGTCCCCGGTCTCGACCAGGTAACGGTGGGCGAGAGTGGGGTTGGCGAAGTCGCGGACGTCGAAAACGCTGACCGCGAGGCCGAGGATCCTACCCTCCTCGTCGGCTTCCATGCCCACCGCGAGCAGCCAGTCGTCGCCGACGGGGTGCAGGTAAGACGAAAACCCGGTCACCTCGAGCTCGCCGACAACTTCGGGCCGGGTCGGATTAGAGATGTCGAGGGTGTAGAGCGGGTCCACCTGCTCGAAGGTCACGACGTAACCCTTGGGTCCCATGAAACGGACCGCGTAGATCTGCTCGCCGGGCCCGAGACCGCCCACGTGGCCGACCTTTCGGAGATTGCCCCGACCGTCGTCGCGGAGCACCGTCACCGAGCTCGCCGGCTCCTCATCGACGGTGGTGCCCCACCACCAGTCGAACTCGGTCGTCGCGACCCGCAGATACCCCTCGTGCTCGCTGAGAGCGAACTGGTCGAGAAGCCAGCCGTCCACCTCTCCCGAGGCGGCATACCGGATCGGAGCGGGGAGGGACGAATCGAGCTCAAAGGAGTGGATCGTGGTCGTCATCTCGGGCGCCGTCCAACCCCAGCCCGACCACCAGTCGCTGGTCTGCGCCACGTAGAGGCTGGCCGCCGACGCGTAGACCGTCCAGCCGTCGGCGAGCAGGCCGACCGCCGACACCGGTCCGGCTTGGTCGAGGTCGAGGTGGATGACCGACAGGACCGACCAGTTCGAGGTCTTGGCGGGCCTGTAGAGGGAGCTGCACTCGAGAAGCGGCTGGATCGGCGCCTTGGGGTTGTCCGGGGTGCGATCCCGAATCTGCGGCAAGAGGTCCTCGATCGGGATTCCGGCCATGATCTCGACCACGTGGGGCGTCAGGATGGCCCGCGCCTCGGCGAGGATTCGCTCGCGCTCGTCGTCAGAGACATCCCAGGGCAGATCGGGCAGTCCGAGGTCGTCGCCCCATGCGAGGTCCCACAGCTCGCCCGGAAGCTCGATCTGCGACCTGACGACCGCGTAGAGATCGCTGCCAATGAGGCGAGCGTCGACCAGCCACCCCTCGACGTCGACAGTTCGGAGCACCCTCGGATCGGCCGGGTTGGTCACATCGTGCAGCTCGAGGCGGGTGCCGCCGGTGTCGCGCACATAGCCGTCGTCGCCGCTCCAGCGCTGTGACGCGACCAGGACCCGGTTTTCGCGAAGAAAGAGCCCGCGCGCAGAGTCGCCGGCCGCCGCGGTGGCGAGCTCTGCCGTGCCCTCGGCGGGCCACGACCTCAGGATGTGGAAGGTGTCGCCCTCGGTCGCGTAGAGGTGGGTGCCATTGGTCTTGACGATGTCGAGCTCGTCGACGCCCTGCTCCTGGTTGTTGGTGGTGGTGTAGTCGCTCGGAACGTCGGCCGCGCCGCGGTCCCCTTCGACTCCGGACCACGGCGGGATGAACCAGCGGGTGTAGCGGTACTCGAGGACCCGCTCCAC
>DAOWFV010000090.1 GCA_030637805.1 Acidobacteriota bacterium
AGGAACACCAGAGTCTGGAAGCCGGCGCGCGCCGCTTCGCCCGACATCTGGGCGATTCCGATCGGCCCTGAGACCTGGCGAATCGAGACCTTGCGGGTGAACAGGCGACCAATGACCCGGAAGGTTTCGCGGGTGATCCGCCGGCAATCCACGACCGCCGCGCGGAGGGCCGCGACCGGCCCGAGTTTCTGGACCACGGTCGGGAAAACAGGCACCACCCCGATCAGACCCCTGCCCCCATCGGATCGGGGGATGACCATGAACTCGAGACTGCGGCCGTCGCGGAGCACCTCGAAGCTGAGCTCTTCACCGGGGTGAGGCGAGATCAACGGTGGAAGATCGTAGAACTGGTCCACGGGCTCGCCGTCGATGGCGATGATTCGGTCCCCCGTCTGCAGGCCGGCGGCAGCCGCGGGCGACCCGGGGCTGAGCCTCACCACTGCTTCGAGGCGGGGCTCGATACCGGCACCCCCGAAGTTGTAATGACCGTCGTGACGCGGGGTCAATGAAATCTCGAGAGTCTCCGCGCCGCGCTCGACTCCCAAGGTCAGGACGGAGTCACCCGCGGTGAGCAAGGCCATCTTGAGATCGCGCCACACCGCCACCTGCTCACCGTCAACCGTTGCCACGAGGTCCCCCTCGCGGAAACCGCCTTCCTCAGCCGGGGATCCAGGCTCCACCCAGCCGACAACCGGCTGCTGCTCGTAGTACGCCGGGGTTTCGACACCGGCGATGAACGCCAGGGCCACGAAGATTACCGCCGCCACGACGTTGGTCAGGGGCCCGGCGAGGAGGATCAGGGCGCGTTTCCACCGCGGCAAAAGCTCGATCGCCTCCGCACCCTCGCCGATGACGTCGGACTCATCCGGCCCGAGGCCGATGATCCGTACATAGCCGCCGAGCGGCACGATCGACAACCGGTAATCCGTGCCTCCACGCTCGAAGCCCCACACCCGCTTGCCGAAGCCGACGGAAAAAACCTCCACCGGCGCGCCGAGGAGGCGGGCCATGGCGAAGTGACCCGCCTCGTGCACGATAACCAGGACGCCGAGGACAAAAACGAAAGCGACAATACTGATCAGCATCGAATCTCCGAACGGTCGACGACCGTCTCATATTTCCTCATGCCCGCCGCTGCGAGCTTCCGCGCCTCGAAATCGGTGGCGAGGACCTGTTCCAGGGACGTCAACGGGTGGTTTCTCGAGGCCCACGCTTCCAGCGTCGTCTCAACCGTTTCGGCGATGGCGGGCAGTGGGCAACGGCCGTCGAGGAAGGCGGCGACCGCCACCTCATTCGCGGCGTTGAGAACCGCCGGCATCTCTCCGCCGGCTTGCAAGGCTGAGCGGGCAAGCCTGAGGGCGGGAAAACGAGTTGGGTCGGAGGCCTCGAAGCTCAGGGGCGGTGCGTTCACCAGGTCGAGGGGGGAAACCGAAGTCTCCAGGCGCTCCGGCCACGAGAGGGCGTAGAGGATCGGCACCCGCATGTCGTTCACCGACAGCTGCGCGATGATGGTCCCGTCGATATGCTCCACCAGCGAGTGGACGAGGCTCTGGGGATGCACCACGACGTCGATACGGTCGGCGGGCATCCCGAAGAGGTGGTGGGCCTCTATGATCTCGAGGCCCTTGTTCATCATCGTTGCCGAGTCGATCGTGATCTTCGGCCCCATTTTCCAGGTGGGATGGGCCAGGGCCTCCTCCACCGTTGCGCGGGCGATTTCCTCCGCCGACCAGGTGCGGAAGGGGCCGCCGGAAGCGGTGAGGACGAGTCGAGACACGGAGCCCTCGGGCCCCACGCGCAAGGCCTGGTGGATGGCGCTGTGCTCGCTGTCCACCGGGAGGAGGTTGATACCGGCCCGCTCCACCTCGCCCATCACCAATTCGCCCGCGACGACCAGCGTTTCCTTGTTGGCGAGGGCAAGGTGTTTGCCGGCGCGGATTGCGGCCAGAGTCGGGGCCAGACCGGCGGAGCCCACCATCGCCGCCACGACCATCTCCCCGTCGGGATGGCAGGCTGCCTCGGCCAGCCCTTCCTCGCCCCACACCACCCGGGTGTCCGGCAGCTCCGAGGCCAGCGCGTGGGCGTCCTCGCGGCGAGCGACGCTGACCAGGGCCGGCCGGTGACGCGCGACTTGGCGGCGCAAGAGGTCGAGATTGCGGCCGGCGGCCAACGCTACGATCTCGAAGTGGTCGGGATTGTCCTCCACAACCGCCAGGGTGGAGGTGCCGATGGAGCCGGTGGAGCCGAGAACCGCGAGCCTCTTCATCACAAGAGCCCGGTCACCAGCAGGTAGCCGAGAACCGGAGGCGCGGCGTAGAGCAGGCTGTCCGTGCGGTCGAGGAAGCCACCGTGACCGGGCAGCAGTGACGACGAGTCCTTGACCCCGCTGTCACGCTTGAACTGTGACTCCACCAGATCGCCGACAGGGGCGGCCACCGCGAGAACGGTCGCCAGCGCCGCCGTGTGTGTCAGGCCGAGACCGGGGTCGAAGGCTGCCGCCGCCACGGCCGCCGCCGCGTAGGTGGTGAGGACGCCGCCGGCGAGGCCCTCCCAGGTCTTGTTGGGACTGATGCGCGGCGACATCTTGTGGCGCCCGAAGTTCTTTCCAACGTAGTAGGCGCCGGAGTCACCGACCCAGATGCAGGCGAGAAAAAAGAGCAGGAGCCGCACCCCCTGCGGATCGCCGGGCCACAGCCGCAGCCAGCCGAAGCAGGCGCCGGTGACTCCCAGGAAAAGGACCGCGAAAGACCCCGCGGCCACTCCTCCGAGGCTTCCCGTGGGGCTGTCGGGATGGGCGAGGCGTGCGGTGGGCAGGATCATCAGGATCGAGACGGCCGCGGCCGCCAGCCCTGGTACTCCCCAGATCCAGGAGGCGGCGAGAAGGGCGGCCAGGGCGCTGAGGGGTAGCCAGCGTCCGGCGTCGAAACCAGCGCTGCGGGCCATGGTGAGGAGCTCGTCGCAGGCCAGGACGACCCCCGCCCCGAGCACCGCCAGGAAGACCCACGGCGGGAGCCAGACGATCGCGACGACGAGAACTGGAATGGCGGCTAGCGCGAAGAGCTCACGCTTCCCCATGCTGTTCTCCCGGGGGGGTGAAGACGCCGTGATCAGGGGTCAGACCACCGAAACGCCGTTCCCGCCGTTGGTACTCGAGAAATGCCTCCAAGAGGTCAAACTTGGAAAAATCCGGCCAAAGGACCGGACAGAAGTAGATTTCAGCGTATGCGAGCTGCCAGAGGAGGAAGTTGGAGATGCGTTGCTCTCCCGAGGTGCGGATGAGGAGGTCCGGGTCGGGGATGCCGCGGGTGGTAAGGTGGGCGACAACCCACGCCTCGTCAATGGCCTCCGGCGCCAGGACGCCGTCGGCAGCCTCGTCGACGGCCCCGCGAACCACGTCCGTGAGCTCCTGACGGCCGGAATAATTGAGGGCGATCTGCACCACCGTGCCCGTGCAGTCGGCGGTAGCCTCGACTGCGCGGCGGAGCTCCTTCTGAACCGAGGCGTCGAGCTGATCAATGCGCCCGATGGGACGAAACTGGAGGTTGTTTGCGCGGAGTGTCTCCAGCTCGCGGTTGATGAACTCCTTGAGCAGAGCCATGAGGGTCAGGACCTCGTGCCGCGGGCGTTTCCAGTTTTCGGTTGAAAAGGCATAGAGGGTGATGACCTGGAGGCCCAGACGCGCCGCAGTCTCCACGGTTTCGCGAACCGAGCTGATACCGGCACGGTGGCCCTCGACGCGCGGAAGGTTGCGAGCCTGCGCCCAGCGCCCGTTTCCGTCCATGATGATGGCGACGTGGCGGGGCAGCCTGTGGAGGTCGATTCGCTCCAGTATCTCGCGCTCGCGGGTCCCGGGCTGGGCGATCTCATCGAGTGGTTGCATCACCTTACCCCAAGCTCCGGAGTCTACCACAGCAATTAGCTCGAAAGCCTATTCGAAAGAAAGGAGGGGTGAGGGCCGGTAGTAAACCCGCTCCAGGGTGAGGCCGGGGGCAGGCGCGGTCAACACGGGAGCGCCGGGAATGGGGTCTTCGATGAGGGCTTGGAACTCGCTGACCTGGCGTCGTTCCCACCCGACTTCGAGCAGAGCCCCCACCAGCCGCCGCACCTGATAGCGGAGGAAGCCCTCGCCGACAAAATCGAAGTCGAGGCCGTCGCGACGGCGGTGCAGCCGCACCCGGAACAGACTGCGAACGGTGGAGCCAGGACCCGGTTCGGGAACGGTGAAGGAGGCCCAGTCGTGTCTCCCGGGCAGCAGTCGGGCGGCACCGAGGAGGTCCCCCTCCCCCCCCTTCACCTCCACCACGGTGGCCGAGCGGGGCTCGAGCCAGGGCAGGGAGGCCTCCCGCCAGCGCGCCCGGTAAGTGTAGAGCTTGCCAAGGGCGCTCTTGCGGGCGTGGAAGCCCGGGCCGACCGGGCGGGCAGAGCGAATGCGAATCTCCGGCGGCAAAATGTTGTTGAGACCGCGCACCAGACCGTCGGAAGGAATCGCCGTCGGCAGGTCGGCGTGCGCGACTTGAGCGGCGGCGTGGACTCCGGCGTCGGTACGGCCCGCGCCCACGACCGGCACTCGGCGACCACCAACGAGTGCAGAAAGCGCGCGTTCGAGCTCACCCTGGACGGTCCGCTGGCCCGGCTGGAACTGCCAGCCGTGGAAATCTCCGCCGAGATAGGCGACGACGAGCTTCATTCGACGGGTCATCCCGGCTATCCTCGCACGTGGTGAGGCTGAAGAAAAGGAGACGGCTTCCATGGCGATGACCGCGATCGTGGTGGCGGCGACGATGAGTGCGTCGGTGCTTTCCTCAGGCCAAGTGCAGTTTTTTCCGGGGTCCTACTTCGACACCCGGGTTCGCGTCCCACTCCAGCGCACCGTGATGGAGAGATGGCCGGGGCCGGGAGAGCTGCTGCGAATGTGGCGGGAGGAGGAGTTGTCGGAGAAGCAGCGCCTGGCGCTCCTCCTTGGCGGGGCGGTGCACCACGACCCAATGCTCCTGCCGACGTACCGCGAGGCCATCGCCTCGGACTCCCAGCGCCTCCGCCAGGGTGCTGCATATGGCTTCCGCGATCTGCTCGCCGATCTTCGTCCGAACGTTACCGGCGGCGTGGACGATGAGGCGGCCCGGAAACTGGGAGAAGAAATGGATGCGGTGGCCCAGACCCTGCGTCAGGAGTCCCTCCTCGCCCTCTGGCTACAGGCCGCTCTCGCCAATGAGGGCGCATCCCTGCCCGGCTGGCAGGGAGTGGTGCTCCAGCGATCGAGCCGGAGCTGTTTTCGGGCGGCCGAGCGCGTGGCGGGCGTGGCCGATCTCGAGCTTCTGGCAACGGCTTATCGAATTTCAAGGGACCGCTACAACCGGATCGCCCTCATGCAGCTGATCGAGGGGGTGTCCTTGAGTCGCTTCGTCGTCAAGCCTTCCGGGGAGGGGAAGGGCTGGGGGCCGCACATCTACACCAATGGTCTGAACGATCTGGACTCGGCCTTGCGAAGGTGGTCTCGCGGCGGCTGCTCCGTCGATGGTGAAGCGGTGCTTCGCGAAAATCTCCGGAAGATGGGGATCGAAGGCGTGGACCCACTGGCTCCCGAGGGTTGCGGCCTGTGGCGGGGGGTGCTCGCTCGGGGCCTCCCGGCGTGGTGGATGCTGGCGGCCCGCCGGCTCTACGCCTGCGGCGGACCCTGGTTTGAGCTTTCCACTCTCGATCGAGACAAAGAACGGACCCGCGAGCTGCGCGAGCGCATGCTGGCCTGGTACAAGCCCCCACGACCTAAGGCCCCGCGACCGACCCGAAGACCCCGGCCACGAGAAGGACAGGAGCGGCGCTGAGCCGTCAGCAATCAGCCGTTGGCTGTGAGCCACTGAAGAATGACCTGAGTGCTGATCGCTGACTCCTGACCGCTGAAAGCTCCCGGCGGAGCCGGAACCTTCTTGGTTCCGGCTCCGCCGGGTAGGGGTGGCGGTACAATGAATCAAAATGCTTGAGTTGTATTACGAGGACAACGGCGTTACCCATCGAGCTCCGGTGCGGAGTGGCCTCTCGCTCGGGCGATCGAGCGATAACGACGTGGTGCTGCGGGACTTCTCGGTCTCCCGCTATCACGCCAAGGTGGAGGAGGAGAACGGGATTTTCAAAATCCATGATCTCGACTCGACCAACGGAATCAAGATCAACGACACTTTTGTGAGCTCGGGGACCCTCGCCGCCGGTGATCGCCTCACGGTCGGCAGCTTCGAGTTGCTTGTGGAGGACACGGCAACCGACGCCGGAGGTCTTTCCTCGGCGACCTATCTCCGGCCTCTGTCGGAGTTCAACCAGGACTACGGCCTCGAGGGGCGGTCGTCTGAGATTTCCAGGGACATGGGCGCGCGTGCGCGGGTCTTCGAGATCCTGGCCCAGGTGGCGAAGACCCTGATCCAGGTGGAGGAGCTCGATCCCGTGCTCGAGAAGGTGATGGATCTGGTCTTCGAGCACCTCCTCGTAGACCGCGGCTTCATCGTTCTCTTCGACGCCGAAGGCAGTCCCAAGCTCGAGCTCTATCGGACTCGCGAGTCGGAAGAGGGCGACCAGCCCGAGGTCCCGATCTCCCGCACCATTCTCGACATGGTCTCGGGGCAGAAGGTCGCCATTCTCACCCATGACGCCCAAGCCGATCAGCGATTCGAGGCCGGTCGCAGCGTCCGCATCCACCAGATCCGCTCGGCCATGTGTGCGCCGCTGTGGCACCGGGAGCGCGTGATCGGCGTAATCTACGTGGACTCCCCGCTGCACGTGGGTTCGTTCTCTACCTCCGACCTGGATCTGCTCACCGCACTTTCGAACTATGCCGCTGTGGCGATCGAGAGGGCCCAGCTCAACGAGAGCATCCGCCGTGAGCGCGTGGCCCGTGATCGGCTCGAGCGGTACCACTCGCCGGCGGTGATCGAGGCTGTGCTCTCGGACTCGGGCGCCGACCGCGCCTCGGTGACCTTGCGCGACACCTCGATC
Organism: Acidobacteriota bacterium; assembly: GCA_030637805.1. Lineage (GTDB taxonomy): Bacteria > Acidobacteriota > Thermoanaerobaculia > Thermoanaerobaculales > Sulfomarinibacteraceae > Sulfomarinibacter. The sequence goes on from DAOWFV010000090.1 coordinate 6,982, forward strand.
CTCTTTGCCGACATCGTCGGGTTTACAGCTCGCTGCGAGAGCCTTCCGCCGGAGGATGTAGCGGCCTTCCTCAACCAGTTTTTCTCCCTCGCCGCCGATGCCGTCTTTGCCTACGGGGGGACCCTCGACAAGTTTATCGGCGACGCAGTGATGGCCTTTTTTGGCGCTCCTCTTCCGCAGGATGACCACGCCGAGCGGGCGGTGCGCTCGGCCCTCGAGCTGATGCGCGCGCTGGAGGGTTGGAACCTCGAGCGCGAGGCGGAGGATCTCGACCGCATCGAGGTGAGGGTGGCCATCAACTCCGGACCGGTGGTGGTGGGGGACATCGGCTCGGCGAGCCGTGTCGATTACACGGTGCTCGGTAACACGGTCAACGTCAGCGCGCGACTCGAGGAGCATGTGGCGAAACCGGGGACCGTGGTGCTCGGTGAGACCACCCAGGCAGCGGTTCAGGACCTCTTCCCGACCGAACCCCTCGGGACCATCCAGCTCAAGGGCCTCAGCCGCAAGATCGCGGTCTATCGTCTGGCCATGGAAGAGATCGAGAGGTCTCAGGTGTGATGCAGCTCGATGACCTGGTCTTTGTCACCTCCAACCTCGACAAGCTCAGGGAAGCGGAGGCCGTCCTCGGGCGCAAGCTCGACCACCGCGCCCTGGATCTCCCGGAAATACAATCCCTCGACCTTTCAGAGGTCGTGCGGGCAAAGGCATCGATGGCCTGGGAGCGGTTGCGTCGCCCGGTGCTGGTGGAGGACACCGGTCTCGAGCTGATCGGGCTCGGGGGTTTTCCGGGTCCGTTGATCCGCTGGATGTTGGCGAGTGTCGGACCGGCCGGCATCTGCCGTATCGCCCACACGTTCGAGGATCCCCGCGCCGCCGCACGGTGTCTGGTTTGCGCTACCGACGGTGATTCCGAGGTGTTCGGCGAGGGGCTGGTACAGGGGGTGATCGCCGAGAAGCCCAGGGGCGGGCGCGGTTTCGGCTGGGACAGCACCTTTGTGCCGGAGGATGGTGATCACCGCACCTACGGTCAGATGGAGGCCGCGGAGAAGAATGCAATCTCCCACCGCCGCAAGGCCTTCGAGGCCCTCCGCGACGCGCTCGTCAACGACTGAAAAATCCCGACCACCCAAGTAGTTCGGCGGCCACCTCCGCCGCATGTGCCCCTTCGTAAGGAGTCGCTTCGGGGCCGAGCGGCAACTCAAAACTCAAAACTCAAAACTCGAAACTGCGCAATGTTCTTCATGCTAGGCTCTGCGCCATGCGGGAGGAGCTGGCGGCCAAGAAAGCGGGTGAGATCCGGGGGATGTTCGGGCGCATTGCCCCCCGCTACGATCTGCTGAACCGCGTGCTCTCCCTCGGCCGTGACGTGAGCTGGCGCCGCCTGGTTTCCAGACGCGTCGCGGCGGCCAGGCCGGCACGGGTTTTGGACGTGTGCGCGGGCACCGGCGATCTGGCCCTCGCCTTGCCCGACGGGCTCGCCGCCGGCGTCGATTTCTGTCTGCCGATGCTGGCAGTGGCGCGAAGAAAGGCGGCCGGTCGCGGGCGGAGGCTGCCGCTCTTTGCCGCCGACGCTCTCCGGCTTCCCATTCCGAATGCGCGCGTCGACGTGGTTACCGTCGCCTTTGGCGTGCGCAACTTCGAGGATCTCGAAGCGGGGCTTGCGGAGTTGGTGAGGGTGCTGCGTCCGGGCGGCACCCTCCTGGTGCTCGAGTTCTCCCGCCCGCGCGGCCCCCTGGCGCCGTTACTCGAATGGTGGGTCCGGACCATCCCGCCGCGAATCGGGCGGTTGCTGTCGGGAGATCCCGAGGCCTACAGCTATCTTCCGGCCTCGGTAGGCACCTTCCCCGACACCGACGCGCTGTGCCGGACACTGACGCATGCGGGTCTGGAAGAGGTCAAGGCGACGGCGCTGACCGGGGGAGTTGCGTCCCTGTACGAAGGCGTGCGGCCGGTGGACTTGAAAACAAGAGCCCGGGAGGACGGATGATGGATGATCTTGAGCGGAAGCTCGATGGAACAAAGATCGCAAGCGAGATCCGCAACGATGTGGCGAGCGAGGTGGCGGCTCTCCGCGAGCGCGGGGTAACCCCGCGCCTGGACGTGGTGCTGGTTGGCGATGACCCGGCCTCTCGGGTCTATGTGGGCTCGAAGGCAAAGACCTCGGCCGAGCTCGGCATGAGCTCTGAGACCCACGAGCTGCCTGAAGACACCCCGCAAGCGGAGATTGAAAGCCTGGTGGACCGGCTCAACCTCGATCCGGAAGTGGACGGCATCCTGGTGCAGCTTCCGTTGCCGGCCGCAATTGACTCGGCGGCGATTCTGGATCGTATCGACCCGGCCAAGGATGTCGACGGCTTCCATCCCGAGAACGTGGGTCTACTGCAACAGGGGCGTCCCGGGCTGGTTCCCTGTACCCCGGCCGGGATCATGGAGATGTTCCGCCGTGAGGGAATCGAGCTCGAGGGCCGGCGGGCGGTTGTCGTCGGGCGATCGAACATCGTCGGCAAGCCGATGGCCATGCTCCTTTTGCACGCCCACGCGACGGTGACCCTCTGCCACTCGCGGACCCGTGATCTTGCCGGAGTCACCCGCGAGGCGGAGATCCTGGTCGCAGCGGTCGGCCGGCAGTCGCTGATTGGCCCGGACCACGTGGCCCCCGGGGCGGTGGTGGTCGACGTGGGCATGCATCGGGTCACCGATCGCGAGACCGTGGAGCGTCTCTACCCGGGAAACGAGAAGAAGCTCTCAGCCTTCGCAAAACGGGGAGCGGTGCTGGTCGGCGACGTGGACTACACGCGGGTGGCGCCCAAGGCCTCGAGGATCACCCCGGTGCCTGGGGGAGTCGGGCCGCTGACCATCGCGATGCTGATGGCCAACACCGTGAAGGCGGCGAGGTTGAGGCGGGGCACCGACGATTGAATTCGGAATTCGGAATTCGGAATTAGGAATTGAGTGCGGAGGCGCGGTTGGCGCAGAGTCGGAGAATATCCGACCAGGCTCGATCGACCTCAAGGGCGAGAGCCTCGCGGTCTCCGCGGTTGTCGACAACGACATCCGCGAGTTTGATTTTCTGATCGATGGGAAGCTGCGCCGCGAGAAATC
>DAOWFV010000063.1 GCA_030637805.1 Acidobacteriota bacterium
GGCTCGCCAATCAGGACCGGGTTGTTCTTGGTGCGCCGGGTGAGCACCTGCATCAAGCGGCGGATCTCCTCGTCGCGGCCGATGACAGGATCGAGCTTGCCGGCCTTGGCAAGCTCGGTGAGATCGCGGCCGTAGTTGGTGAGGGCGTCGTACTTTTCTTCGGGGTTGGTGTCGGTCACGCGGTGGGAGCCACGAAGATCCTGGATAGCGGCCAACAGAGTGTCTTTGGTGACTCCGTGCACCGCGAGCGCCCGCGCGGCGGCCGAGTCGGGCACCGAGACGATCGCCATCAGCAGGTGCTCGATCGAGACGTACTGGTCCTGGAACTGGGGCGCGATCTTGGCTGCCTGGTCGAGGACCTGGCGCAGGCTCCTCGAGGGCTGTGGCTCAGCGGCGCCCTCGGCCGCCGGCAAGCGGTCGAGCGCCTCGCGCAGCTCCGACTCGAGCCGGGAGGCCGGCACGCCGACCTTTGACAGAAGCCGTGGCGCGATGCCGCCCTCCTGCTGAAGCATGGCCAGAAGTAGGTGGGTCGGAGTTGTTTCCGGGTTTCCGCGCGCGGCGGCGAGCTTGAGGGCCTCCTGGATCGCTTCCGAGGCCTTGACGGTGTATTGGGTCTGCCCGTTCATGTTTTCCTCCTTGGGGACGGCCCGGAGGCCGTACTCTTAATATAAAATATGAGTACAGAATTGTCAAGTTTGTGAAGGCCGAAATCTGCTTCGGTTGTTAGCAGATTTCGGATTTCGAATTTCGAATTTGTCGACGCAAGGAAGCAATCACGAGGCTCGACGCAAGATGCCCGCGCTTGGGCGCGCTACCCCGGAGGTGCCTGGCTCCCGATGTAACGATGTCCTCATCGTCACATGGGCGTGCCTGGCATCCTCTCGGGCAGAGTGCCGATAGAAAGGTCGCGCTGAGATCGGGAGCGCACTCCTGAACGTCGGGCACGGGCACGGGCACGGGCACGAATAATTGAGCAATGTGTACAATGGTCCGCGCAGATCTACCGGGGAGCTTCATGGGCGAGCAGGACGTACGCAAAAGATCGGAGGCCGAGGAGATCCGGGTGTTCCTCAAACACCTGCTGAAGGACGTGCGCGCCTTCGAGAAGATGCTCGAGGATGACCTCTTCGAGTCCGGGGTGCGGCGGATCGGCGCCGAACAGGAGCTCTTTTTGGTCGATTCCGCCTGGCGGCCGGCGCCCATCGCGGTTGAGGTGCTGGAGACGGTGGACGACCCCCATTTCACGACCGAGCTTGCGCGCTTCAACCTCGAGTACAACCTCGATCCCCTGGTCTTCGGGGGGACCTGCCTGAGCGAGATGGAGAGCCAGATCGAGGAGTACCTGGCCAAGGTTCGCGACGCGGCGCGGAAGAACGGCGGCGAGGTAGTGCTCACGGGCATCCTGCCCAGCCTCAACAAGTCCGACCTCGAGCTCGAGAACATGACCCCAAGCCCGCGCTACTTCGCGCTCAACGAGGCCATGACGCAGCAGCGAGGCGGGGATTACGAGTTCTACCTCAAGGGTGTGGACGAGCTCCACCTCCACCACGACTCGATCATGGTCGAGGCCTGCAACACGAGCTTCCAGGTCCACTTCCAGGTCGCGCCGGACGAGTTCGCCCGCATCTACAACGCTGCCCAGGCGGTGACCGCGCCGGTGGTCGCGGCCGCGGCCAACTCGGCGCTGCTCTTCGGCAAGCGGCTGTGGGCCGAGACCCGCATCGGCCTCTTTCAGCAGTCCATCGACACCCGGCGCACCACGCCCCACCTGCGGGAGCAGGTGCCGCGGGTGAGCTTCGGTCGCCAGTGGGTGCGCTCCTCGGCCCTCGAGATCTTCCGCGAGGACATCGCCCGCTTCCGCACCCTGCTCTCCACCGAGATGGAGGACGACCCCTTCGAGGCCCTCGAGGAAGGCCGGCCTCCGAGCCTCAAGGCCTTGCGTCTGCACAACAGCACGGTCTACCGGTGGAACCGGGTCTGCTATGGCATCTCCGACGGCAAGCCCCACCTGCGCATCGAGAACCGCGTCCTGCCATCCGGCCCGACCCCCCGCGACGAGGTCGCGAACGCCGCCTTCTGGTTCGGGCTCGTCAGCGGCGTGCTCTCGGAGTACGACGACATCAGCGGGCACATGAACTTCGAGGATGCCCACGCCAACTTCCTGGCAGCCGCCCGGAACGGGCTCAACGCCCAGTTGGAGTGGGTAGGTGGCCGGCTGGCGCCGGCGAGCGAGTTGATTCTCGACACCTTCGTGCCCCTGGCGCGCCAGGGGCTGCTCACCTCCGGCCTCGACCCGGCCGATGTCGACCTCTACCTGGGCGTCATCGAGGAACGGGTGCGCTCTGGTCGGACCGGGGCGAGGTGGCAGCTCTCCTCCCTCGCCGCCATGGAGAACCGGGGCACGGCGGCGGAGCGCATGAGCGCCCTCACCGCGGCCACCGTCTCGCGCCAGCAGACGGGCGAGCCGGTCCACACCTGGGAGGACGCCCGCCTCGAAGAGGGCGGCGGCTGGAAGCAGAACTACATCCGCGTCGAGCAGTGCATGGTCACCGATCTGGTGACCGTCAACGAGAACGAGCCGGTGGATCTCGTTGCCCACCTCATGGACTGGAACAAGATCCGCCACGTGCTGGTAGAGGACGCTGACAACCGGCTGGTGGGAATGGTCTCCCAGAGTGTGCTTCTGCGTCTCGTGGGGACGTACCATCCGGAGCAGCTCGAAGGTCCGCTGCCTATTGCAGAGGTGATGCAACGGGATCTGATCACCGTGGAACCCGAGACCTCCACCCTCGAAGCCATCAAGCTCATGCGCCGTAACCGCTTCAGCTGCCTGCCCGTGTTGAAGAACGGCCACCTCGTGGGAGTGGTCACCGAGACCCAGTTCATGGCCATCGCGGGCCAGCTTCTGGAGCAGAAGCTGCGGGAGTGAGCCGGTAATTCTGGATTATGCATTGAAGAAGATCGCATGACGAAATTCCCAGTAGGTACAATCCACATTCGAACCTGGATGCTCGCAGGAGCATTGGTCCTGACTTTGTACCTGATATATGCGCCGTCTTTTACGACTGACTATCTGATGGCAGACGAAGTGGCGCATATCGGCATGAAACGGGACGTCTCTACTGCATCGAGGTTCTCATTCATATCCCTCGGTCGCGGCCTGTTCGGGGTTTACTCCTCACTCGTTTACAGATTCGTCGGTTTCGACCCTATGCGAGTCCAACTCGTACGGTTTCTGAACTTTGCATCACTCGCGACTATCGCTGTGGTGCTTTTCTATTTCTTCCTTCGACAAGTTCATGATGCCTGGTTGGCGTTCTGGATAGTTCTCTTCTTGTATTCTCAACCGGCTGTTCTGGTACTCATGGGGTACTCTGTCCAAATTGTTTCCAACAGCCAGCCTGCAATGTGGCTAAGTCTGACTGCCTTTTATGTCTACTTCTATGCGTTCGGAGAAAAGAAAAAGTGGAAGTGGGTTAAATACGGTATCACTCTGACTCTATTCCTTGCGGCGATGCAGTCGACCCAGACGTACGCTTTCTTCGCCATGGTGCCGCTCACTGTGCTTGTTCTGACGGAGTGGGAAGTTCGAAAGGGTGAAATAGGTGTCTTTTTTGTAATTGCACTGGTTTGCTTCGTGATCTCAGTTGTATTGTATAAAGCTACATTAACCTACGTTGGCCACACCGGTTACAAGATGGCGGAGCAGGGATTTGGAGCATTGGTGACAGCGCCGGGATCTGTCGCTGTCAAGGCAGTAAATCCACTTGGATACTGGAGTGCGTTCAAAATGTGGTCGTATCCTTTCCCATTTCACTACACCCAACCGCTGGGAAAATTGAAGGAGTATCTCGCCCTCGGATTCTTGTTCACCTGGGTAGTGATTATAGTCAGTGCGGTAATAACCGAGGTCAGGGCTGACCCGAGTGTGAATAAGATACAGGTCACGCAGAAGTGGTTGGGGATGCTCGTGTGTCTAGGTTTTGGAGCGTTATGGATGGTGGCTGATTCACCTCTGGTGATCATAGAACATCGGCCGCACATGACCCTGACTTTCGTGGGTGTCGTTATCTTTGCGGCAGCCTACGCCTTGAGGGTTCTGGCATCTCGCTATTCAGTCTTGCGAGGCTTGGTTTTCAGAAGTGGAGCTGTTCTCTTTGTAATTTTTGTAGCTGTCGGAGCACAGTCGGGTTTTCTGAGGGGGGTGGTTGATAACTACGCGGACCAGCTCGATTTCATAAGGACGGAACTAGCAGATATGCCAAAGTCAGGCTCTGGACGTATCGTGGTGGTCCTGCCGGACGAAGAGATCCGTCTGAGAGAACCATGTGGGAAACATATGGGTAACGGGACAATGGGGAGATGGCACGAAACACGAAAGGGAAGATATCGATATGCATTGGCGACCATGGGAGTAGAGCCCGATTCAAAGGAAATTGTCTTTGTCACCGAGAGACCGATTGACGTGCAAGAGGACGAGGTCGTCGTGGACTGGATGAAGTACGTCGCGGCGCGGAGACATCGTGCTTCATACCTGAGGGAACGTTAGGCTGCTATTGCCCGAACTCGGTTGGACCGGGGATGGGTTAGAATCCTGTGAAGTTCCGGTGGGGAGGGCCCATGGCCGACAAGAAGTTCATTCCTTACGTCCCGGCGGAGACGTCGATGCCGGAGCTGACGTTCAAGGCGTTGTTCCTCGGCGTCGTGATGGCGGTGGTGCTCGGCGCCGCCAATGCCTACCTCGGCATGAAGGTGGGGCTGACGGTCGCCGCCACCTTCCCGGCTGCGGTGGTCGCCATGGCGGCCCTGCGCATCTTCAAGGGCAATATTTTGGAGGAAAACCTAGCCCGCACCACGGCCTCGGTGGGTGAATCGCTGGTGGCGGGCGCCATCTTCACGATTCCGGCCTTCATCATCAGCGGCGCATGGGACGAGTTCAATCTCCGTGACGCGACCCTGATCATGGGCATCGGCGGCGTTCTGGGGGTGCTCTTCGTCATCATCCTTCGGCGCACGCTGGTGGTCGAGGCCAATTTGCCTTTCCCGGAGAGCGTGGCCGCCTCGGAGATCGTCAAGGCCGGCCAGAAGGGCCAGACCGGGGCCGGCTTGGTCTTCTCGGCCATGGGCATCGCCGCCCTGTGGGAGCTCATCAAGAACGACGCCGGGATCCAGGTCATCAAGGAGTCGGCAAACAGCTTCGTCCACTTCGGCAAGTCCGTCATCGAGGTCGCCGGCCGTCGTTTCGAATACTCGGGCGGCATTCTGTTGTCGACGCCGGAGGCGTCACCCATGGTGATGGGCGTGGGCTTCATCGTCGGCCTACGCATCTCGGCGGTGCTTTTTTCGGGGGCGGTGGCCGGTTGGCTGGTGCTGGTGCCGCTGGCGCTCTTCCTCAACCCCGAGATGATGGCGGGAATCACAGCCGACCAGAGCCTCATCGACCTCGCGGTGGACGTCTGGTTTCGGCAGATCCGGCCCCTTGCCGTGGGCACCATGATCGTCGCTGCGTTCTACACCCTCTACAGCCTTCGCGAATCACTGGTCAGCGGCGTCAGGAAGGCCCTCATCCACCTCAACATGAGCGCCTCGACCACCGAGGTAGAGCGCACCGAGAAGGACCTCAGCCTCAAGAAAGTGTTCCTCGCGATCGGGTTGATGACGGTGCCGATGTTCCTGCTCTATCGCTACTTCTCCGAGTCCACCGGGGGCGCGCTGGTGCTTACGGTGGTGATGCTGGTGCTCGGCATCCTCTTCGCCGCCGTGGCGGGCTACCTCGTGGGCCTGGTCGGCAACTCGAACAATCCGATCTCCGGCCTCACGCTCTCGGCCCTCGTCATATCCGCGGTGCTGATGGTGATGATGGGGGTGGTCGGCCCCCGCGGTCTGGCGGCCGTGCTCGGCATCTCCGGCGTGATCTGCTGTGCTGCGGGGGTCGCCGGCGACATGATCCAGGACCTCAAGGTGGGTCATATCCTGGGCGGGACGCCGTGGAAGATGGAGATTGGCGAAATCATCGGCGTGATCGCGGCCGCCCTTACGATGCCGGTGTTGTTGATGGTTCTCAACAAGGCCTACACCATCGGATCGGTGGCCCTGCCGGCGCCGCAGGCCGGGCTGATGGCCCTCATGGCCCAGGGCATCGTGGGCGGCGAGATGGCGTGGCCTCTGGTCATCGTGGGCATGTTCCTCGGGGTCGCCCTGATCCTCATCAAAGCGCCGGCGCCGATGCTCATCGCGGTGGGCATGTATCTGCCCTTCCAGACCACCTCGGCGGTCTTCGCCGGCGGCGTCGTCCGCGCGATCCTCGAGTGGTTCATGAAACGCCGCGACGCCTCCGACGAGGAGAAGACCCGCGGTGAGAATGCGGGCGTGCTGGTAGCTTCGGGACTCATCGCCGGCCAGTCTTTGATGGCGGTCTTCCTGGCCTTCGTCGTGCTCTACGAGCAGGCGAAGCTCGGGCTTGGTGAAGGCCGGCACCTTCTGCCCCAGTTTAGTCACAGCTTCGGGTTGAGCCTCCTCGTTTACCCGCTGCTGCTGGCCCTGCTGGTCTGGCTGCCGCTCAGCCGGATGCGATCGGGCACGGCCGCCGCGGAGTGAGATGTGCGGCCGAGACGGCTGAATCGCGCGGACCGGGCGGTGGACCTGCTCGAGCTCGAGCCGGTGCGCTGCGTCCCCTGGCGGGAGGGGGAGGACGGCCGCGTGGTCATCGACCGACCGCGGCCGTCCCTGCGTGGCCTGCGCGGTCTCCTCGACGGTTTGACCTGGCTGCTGGCGCCGCGGCGGATCCGGCTGGACGAGGTCGGGAGCTTCGCCTGGCGGCGCCTCGACGGTGCGACCAAGGTGAGCTCTCTCGCCGGCGTGATGTGCGATGTCTTCCCCGACGCCAGGGACCAGCTCGAGGAGCGACTCGGCCAGTACCTCCGCGCCCTCCGCAGGTTGCGGGTGATCTCCTTCCCGGAGTGGGATGAACCGCGAAGCTGACGGCCCATGAAACGCAAATTGTGAAGGTCTCCCTTATCGTCGTTTGCCACCGCTCGTCGGAGGTGCTTCCGCAGTGCGTGGAGAGCTTTCGCCGCGAGGCGGGAGCAGCCGGAATCGAGGCCGAGGTCGTGGCGGTGGAGCAGTCGGAGGACGCCGCCGAGCTCGCCCAGATCGAGGGAGCCGGGGTCGACCGGCTGCTCGAACGGCCCAACCGCGGCTACGCGGCGGGGCTCAACGCCGGCGTGGCGGAGGCCACCGGCGATGTCCTGCTCCTGGCCAACCCCGATATTGTCTTTTTTGATGGCAGCGTCGATGCGTTGCTCGGTGGCCTCCGCCAAGGCTTCGACGTGGTCGGCCCGCAGTTCGTGTGGGATGACGAAGCCACCGTGCTCCTGCCGGCGGCGGAGGACCCGGCCCCCGGCGCCGAGCTTGGTCGCACCTTGAGGCGCGGCCGGCGGTGGGCGTGGTCGGCGCGTCTCGGCCGGAGCCTGGACGAGACCTGGCGGGTTTGGACGGCCCGAGATCCCCTGGCGGTCGCCGGCTTGCGAGGGGCCGTCCTGGCGGCTTCGCGGGAGGCATTGGGTCGGTTCGGGCCCTTTGACGAGGGGTACTTCCTGTACTACGAGGAAACCGAGTGGCTGTGGCGAGCGCGGCTCGAGGGTGGTCGGCTCGGGCTGGCGCCGGGCGCTCGGGTGCGGCACCGGTGGGGACACGCGACCCGACACAGGGACGACGCAGTCGAGCACGAGGAAAAATCACGGGAGCGCTTCTTCGAGCGCAACTACAGCGGTCCGTGGCGGGCGCTTCTTGGTGCCTGCGCCGCGGATTCCGGGCGATTACCGTTTGCGATGGCCCGCCTCACCGATGCGGGCGATATTCCCGAGCGGGAGTCCGATCTCTGGCTCGCCTCACCCTTCCCGCATCTCATGCCGGCTTTGGGCATGGTTCGCTCGAGGGGATTTCCGCCGTCGTTTCTGAAGTTCTGCCGAGAGCGGCGGTGGCACCTGCTGGCGGCGGATCGTGACGGCCGGAAGTGGCGGATTGCCGACGCCTGGGCCTGGGGGGCCTGATGGCATCGACGAGCACGCTGTGCAGGCGGTTTCGAGCCGGTGACGAGGTCGCCGTCAACCGAGCCTTCGAATCAAGCCGCGGCGTCGCGCGATCGCTGGACGAGTGGGCCTGGAAGTTCCCCCCCGAGGCCGAGGGCAGGGCGATCGTGCTCGGCGAGAGGGACGGCGAGGTGCTCACGCACTGTGCGGGCGTGCCCGTCCGTTTCGCCTTCGACGGACGCGAGCTCGATGCACTGCAAATTGTCGATGTCTTTTCCAGGCCTTCGGCGCCGTCGGCCGGGCTCTTGAAATGCACCGTCGAGGCATTCCTGCAGGAGTTCGGGTTGTCGGGCCGCTTCCCTCTGGCATTCGGGTTTCAGGACCCACGATCTGATGAACCCGGAGCCGTCCAGCTTGGCGAGGGCGCCGAGAAAAGGGAGCCGCTTGTCTCGCTCCGTCGCCGGCCGTCGTCGCGGTCTCCCATCCGCCGCCTCCTCTACCGAGCCGAACCGGCGCGGGATTGGGAGCCGCGCCTCGACGATCTCTGGCGCCGGGTGCGCCACCGCTATCCAGTGGCGGTCATTCGCGACGCCGGCCACGCCCTGCGCCGCTTTGCCGGCCATCCCACCGTGCGTTATCGACGCTTCCTGGTCTTCCCGAGATTCTCCCGCCACGCCGTGGCCTTCGCCGTCTTTCGTTGCGACGGTGGGTCGTGCCGTTGGGTCGACCTTTTGTGGGACCACGCCCACCCCGGGGCGTTGGAGCGCCTGGCTCACATCTCAGCCGGCCTTCAGCGCGAGGCCGGCGCCGAGAGCGAGGAGATGTGGCTCACCGGTGATCCCAGGGGTCGCGCTCGCCTCGAAGCCCTGGGTTTTCACGCCGAGGAGGGGCCGGCTCTTCCGTCCATGGTGGCGCGTTCGTTCGAACCGGAGATCGACGCCGCCGGGCTGCTCTCACGGTGTTACCTGACAATGGCCGACACGGATATGGTCTGATGACGGCTGACCCCGTGATCCGGCTGTACGAGCCCGGCGACGAGGCCGCCATCAACGACGGCTTCAACCGCGTGTTCGGCAGGGAACGAACCCTGGCCGAGTGGACCTGGAAGTACGAGACCGACGAGCGGCCGCGCCCCACCGTTGCCGCGTGGGAAGGAGACGCCCTGGCGGCGCACAACGGCGGGATCCCGGCCGACTTCCAGGTGGGCGGCGTTCGGATCAAGGCCCTGCAGGGCGCCGACACTTTCTCACTGGCGGCGGCGCTGCGACGTCCGGATTGGCGGGATGCGTGGCAGATGGTGATGGATTACTTCGCCGAGGTGGCCGAAAATCGCTTGGGGGTATCTCTACTCTACGGTTTCACCGGGGGACAAGCCATCAGCCACATGGTCCACCGTGCTCGCTGGGATTCGGTAGAGCCGCGACGGATCCCCTTGTTCACCCGGCGGCAACGGCCGTCCGGACGATCGCTGGCCTCGAGGTTTTTCAACGCGCGTCTGATCGGTGACCACGAGCCGGCCCTCGACCTGCTATGGGAGCGGGTCGGACACCGCTACTCCACCGCCGTCATCCGCGACGCCCAGCACGCGAGGCGGCGGCTCAGCGGGCACCCGACGGTCCAGTACCACCGCTGGCTGGTTTCTCCCAGGTTCTCTTCGACACCGGTTGCGTTCGCGGCCTTCCGGACCGACGCGGGAATCTGCCGCTGGGTGGACCTGGTATGGGATGAGAGGCACGCCGGCGCCCTCGAGCTCGTCGATCACCTGTCGAGGCAGCTCGCTGAGCAGCACGGCTGCCGCCATGAGGAGCTGTGGCTGGACGGCGACCCCGAGGCCGAGGGGTGGCTCCGCTCCTTCGGCTTCGAGGGCGGGCCGGACCCCAGCGGGGTGGTCAGGGTGGTGCGCTTCCTCGACGAGGGCCTCGACGCGGGGGCCTTTGCCCCGGGCCGCGTCTACACCACCATGGCCGACGCGGATCTGGTGTGAGGGTTTGGGTTGAGCGGACCTTCTGTTAGCCCGATGTCTCGAGGCTGATACCACTCTCCGAGGCCGTCGATCACACTCATCTCGCATTCTGAAAAATGAAAGTCCTGGATGTCCAGATTGGCTTTGATGTGATTCGTTTGGATGCTTGATGGCATGGGGCCGACACCCTTTTGAACCGCCCACCGGAGGACTATCTGGGCAAGCCTTTTGTTATGGCGGGCGGCGATCTTCTCTAACATGGATGGCAGAAAGCTAACCCGGATCAGCCTCCTCTTCGCGCAGCAGGGAGGCGAGCCGATCCGCCAGCAGTCGGGCGAGCTTGTCGCTGCCCGCGGTGGCGAAGTGCACCGGATCCCAGAAGTCCTCGCGCTGCCAAGAAGTCTCCCTGACCGCGTCGACGGCCATGGCTCCCTCTTGGGCCGCGACCTCCAGCAGGATCCGATTGACCTTGGCGAGCTCGCCCTCGACCGCGTCTCCTTCGATGCCCAGCCATTCGGTGAGAAAGCGGCGATCGCGAGGGGTCTCTACCGGGGCCTGGCGAAGCGGCTGGGTGACCAGGACAACCTCAATGCCGTGGGCTCGGGCGACCGCGATCACCGTGCGCAGATTGCGTCGGTAGGTCGTGAGGCCCGCCTCGCTCACCGCGGGGGCGAGGGTGGCAATGTCGGCCTCGGCTCGAGAAGGCGAACGGCCGAGCAGAGCGCGAAGTCGCTCCAGGGCGACGCTGCGATCGAGCAGACCCGGCTCCTCGAGCTCGAAGCCGAGCGCCGAGAGCATGCGCCCGGCGTGGCCGCGCTCGTAGGTTGGGTCGTGCGGGTCGTGGGACGCCGGCTGGAGATCGTTGAAGCCCTGCATCATTACGAGGAGATCAGGCCGCAACTCGACGTCTCGGGTGAGCAGCGCGATGATGTTCTCCAGCGTCGTCCAGGTCGGTAGCCCCGCGTTCCACACCTCCACCGGGAGCCCCCTCGCGCGCAGTTCCTCCTCGAGTCGCCACGGCCAGCTGGTCTCGTTGCGGTCGGTGAGACTGTCGAAGGTGGTCGATCCGCCGGCGCACAGCACTCGCAGAACTCCGGCGGGCTTCTCGAAGCTGCGCTCGGGGGAGCGGTAGCCGGCCGAGTTGAGGGTGAAGATCTTGCCCTGGACCTCGGCGTGGGACGAACCTTTTCCGCTGACGTTCAGCCAGGGGTGGCGCCGGAAGAGCCCGTGCACGGTCCGGTTGTCCCGATACTCGGCGAGCAGAGCCGTGACCGGCCATTCCCCCGTCCGCGCCAGCACTATGGTCCGGGTCGCTCCTTCGACCAGCGCCAGTAGCAGCAGCGTGGCGACGCCGAGAAACAACGAATAGGTGAGCTTGCTTCGAGTGCTCACGCGAACGGCTCACGCTCCATCATCTTCTCAGCAGAGTAGCAAAGCCTCATCGCGCGTGCCGCCGTGGCGGTCATCGGGTCGTCGCCAGGTTCTTCGGGTTGGGCTTGATGGCGGCCACCAAGATGTTGGGACCGTACCAGCCGGTCGATTGGCAGAGCTGGTCCAGACCCCGCCCCGCGGCGTGCAGGGGACGGCGCAGGAATGCCAGGCGCCGACGGGCGAAGCTCGGTTGGTCGAGACCCTCGACCGGGCAAACCGGCTGGGGCTGGGCATAGCGACAGAGCTCGATCTGAAGGCCGGCGGCGCGGATGGCTCGCAGCAATCGGGAACGTCGAAAGCCGTGCTCGTGCCCACCGGTGAGCATCCAGAGTCGGCGCACGAAGCGGTCCGCCGGGCGCGAGAATACACAGCCGAGCGCGAAGTCAACGTAGTCGCGCAGGCGCCGCTCGTCTTGAAAGAGCCAGTAGTAGAACAGGTAAAAATGGTAGGTCGTTGTGGTGAGGACCAGTTGACCCCCGGGGGCCAGGGCTCGGGCCACGTGCTCACAGAAGAGCCGGTGGTCGGGCACGTGCTCGATCACCTCGGTGGTGAAAATCAGGTCGTAGCGCCCCTCGGGAAGCGGATTCTCCGCTTGGGAAAGGTCGGCGGTGAACAGCCGTTCGTAGTGCCCGATCCGGCGCGCCCGTTCGAGCCCCGCAGCGGCTAGGTCGCAGCCGTCGACCTGACTCGCCAGCTCGGCCAACCGCTCTCCCCAGGCACCCGACCCGCAGCCGAGGTCGAGGGCCCGTGCTCGCCCGGGCTCTACGGCGGCCCGGAGAAAGGCACCGAACTCCGGCTGACTCAGGCGGTGCCAGTTCCCCAGCGCTTCGAAGTAGCGATTGCCGTAGAGGGAGTCGTCACCTGTGTCCGCCACGTCGGCCCCTCAGCGATTCGACCTGTCGGAGTCGAAATCGCGAAAGAACGCGCGCAGTTCGCGTTTCGTATCGCGCTCACGGTAGCGGACGGCCGTCTGATATGCCTTCGCTCTCATTTCGGCCAATCTCAGCGTGTCCCGACCGAACCCTTCCAGCAGTTTTTCGACGGTGTCTGCCAACCCATAGACGTGGTTGTTCTGAAACACGAAAGCGTTCACGTTCTCAGCGAGAAAGTCCTGTCCGCCGAAGCCTTCGTAACAGATCGGCAGGCATCCGGCCGCCATCGCCTCGGGGACAGTCGTGTTGAATGCCTCAAGGCAATTGACACTGACCAAGAATTCAGAGTCCTGCATGAGTGAGGCGACTTCCCGATGGGGTCTGCCCGTCACTTCCATAAACTCCCACGGTGGGTTCCGGAGACATGCCCTTTGAAGGAGTTTGCGAACGATCTCGTAGTCGAGAAAACCGGCTTCACGATAGCCCGCCTTGGGAAACATCAGAATGCGTCGTTGCCTGGCCCTTTTCCCCGGCAATTCGTCGAGGAAGAAATAGGGAGCAATGAACGGCGGCACGACGGTCGCTTCGATATCGAAATGCCTTTCCAGCACTTCTTTAACATGGGGAAGGACCGCGACAGCCGCGTCGTATCCGAGATCCCGATAGCTTATGGCCTCGTCGAAGGGCTTGAGGATTAAATAGCTTCCCTGGACGAACACGACGCGGCGGCAGCCGCCCCCGATCATGCTTCCTTCGTCTGCCAAGACCTCGGGTACCACCAGCACGTCATCAGGCCCAATCTCGAGCGACGGATCATCGAGGTACGCGATGGGGACATGAGACTCGAGCCATTGGATGGAAAATCCAGAGGAGTGGTGCAGTACGAACGCCTGGACTCCACCCTCCCGCAAAATCTCGACGTGCTTGTACAAGAGACCGATGCCCCAGCTCGGGATGCCGGAGTCAGGTGTGAGGTAGTAGACGGAAGGACGCATTGGAGTCGTGTTCAATCCGTGATTCCTATCTCAAGAGTCGTTACCGGGTTCGAGCGTATATGCATTTTCGGCAGATGAAGTCTTTCGGACTCTCTTCAATCCCATGCAGCCAGCGACGGTACCGAGCCATCTTCTCTCCGCCCAGGACCTCTTCTACAGTCTCTTTGTTCAGGTCGCCGACGATATAGTCTTCGTAGTAATCCTGGCAACAGAGGACGCATTTGCCTTGCGGCGTCACATGAAGCCACTGAATCGGACGAGACCCCGTTTGGTCGCAGCCGCAGAGCCGGTTTCCCTGCCTGTTGGGGCGCTGACCGACCGGGAGGTTCCCTGCCCGATCCATGATCTCGGAGTACTTGACCTCGAACCGGCTGCCTGCAAACTCGGCGGAAATTTCCTGGAAGTCGCGACGATGATTATCGTCGCCGGTTCCGAGGACCTGGATCTCCATGTTCGGCGCTATTTCCAGGTCCTTCATGTATGAAAGGTACCTAAGGACCAATTCAACGTGGCTGCCGCCCCGTTCCTTGGCGTACCGTTCGGGATCGATCGTGGAGAGATTGATCGACAGATGACTCAGCCCCCCCATCTCCATGATCGCGTCCACCCGCTTCGGGGTCAATCCGGTTGCGTTGGTGAGCAGTGCAGGCGGTAGGCCGTGGTTTTTCAGGAGGCGTATTTGATCGAGGAATCGCTTGTCAACCGTCGGCTCGTTATATTGAATCATCGAGAACGCCTCGATGGTGTCTCGGTACTTCGCGAGCTGGCCCACGATCGACTCATAGAGCTCGGTGGGCATGAAGTAGGGGTCGCGGCGGCTGATCGACACTGGACAGAAGTAGCACGCCTGATTGCACACCGTGTGCGATTCGAGAGACACGTACTTGATGTGGAACCGGTGCGAAAGATCGGCGTCGGCGTTGATCAACCATTCGCCCTCTTCGAGAAGTGATCTCAGTTTATCCGGAGGCGAGCAGGGCGCAGATTCGTCGTCGTAGATCTGATGCAGTTCGCGAAAGCCGCGGTCGTCCGGCTTGAGTGCGCTGTTGGTGTGCGGGTTGTAGATCTGATGTGCATCGACGTGAAGGAACGGATTAATCTTCAGATCGAGCGCCACACCATCGGCTGAAGCAATTCCTCTGCCGCTTGGTTTGTTGCCACGTTTCATTGAATTGCCTCGTTATCCATCGTCTGAACCGGGGTCATTGATGGGAACCCACTGATGAGGTATATGAACAATTCCAAACGGATATTCCTCGTATTCTACGTTAAATGCGTCCTCCACAATCCAGGTATCGTGGATGTGGAGGCCGTCCTCGGCGAGCAGGAAGACGTAGAGCTTGAAGGTGTTCTTGACCAGCGGCAGCTCCGGAATCGAGAGCCGGACCGTGTGACGGGTGCGTCCGCTCCACGGGCCGGCGCCGCTGCGGTGGGAGAGGAAGGAGGCCACCTCCACCTCGTCCGGCCGGTTGAGACCGACGCAGAGGTGGAAGGCCATCTCGGGATCGTCGCAGCTCCAGCGGATCTCTAGCTCCAGGGGCCGCCCGTGGCGGTAGGTCGATCCGGTAAGCAGACGCACATCGTCGATCCGGGCCGGCGCTGACGGCGGGGCCCCGACGATCTCCGACGCCTCCTCGCCGTGATTCGACTTCGCATCGAGGAACGCCTCGTAACGGGGCACCACCTGCTGGGTCGGGCCCAGGGCCTCGACGTGCCCGTCGCGCAGCCACAAAGTCCGCTCGCAAAAGGCCGAGATGTAGTACATGGCGTGCGAGCAAATCAGCAGAGTGCCTCCTCCGTCTAAGTAGCTCTTCAGGTGCACCATGCACTTCTTCTGGAAATAACCGTCGCCCACCGACAGCGCCTCGTCGATGATGAGCACGTCGGGCTCCACCTGGGTCGCGATTGCAAAGCCCAGGCGCATGACCATGCCCGTCGAGTACGTTTTGATGGGTTGATCGAGGAAGCTCCCCAGCTCTGAGAACTCGATGATCCGGGGGATGCGCTCGTCGACTTCGTTGCGGCTGAGACCCAGCATGGCTGCGTTGAGGACAATGTTTTGCCGGCCGGTGAGCTCCGGGTGGAAGGCTGAGCCGAGCTCCAGGATCGAGGCGACGGACCCCTGCAGTCGAATCTTGCCGGAGGTCGCCGCCGTGACCCCGGCTAGGATCTTGAGGAGAGTGCTCTTGCCGGCGCCGTTCTCGCCGATGAGGCCGAATCCCTCACCCCTCTCAACCTCGAAGCTCACGTCCTTGAGGGCATGGAAGGCGCTGTGGCGGGGTCGGCGCAGGAGGGCTTCGAAGAGCCGGTCGGCGGGCCGGGCGTAGACCCTGTAGGTCTTCGAGAGATCCTCGGCTGACACCACGGGTGGATCGTGGGGGTGCGTCATATCGGGCTCAGATCTCGTCCGCGAAGGCCGGACGCAACCGGCGGAAGACCCAGATGCCGGCCACCAGGGTCACCGCCGCCGTGGTGATCAATGGAGCGAGGGAGAGCAGGGACGGCAGCTCGCCGCCAAGGAGGGCCTCGCGATAGAGGGTCACCAGCCCCGTCAGGGGGTTGAGCTCGAGGAACGGCCGAAAGCGCTCGGGCACCAGGCTCAGGGGGTAGACGATCGGGGTCAGGTAGAACCAGGCCTGCAACAGCATGCCGTTGATTTGGGCGGTGTCGCGGAGGAAGACGTTAATCGCTGCGGACAGAAAACCGAGCCCCGCGGTGAGAGCGACCTGCAGGGGGACGGCCAGCAGGAGAAGCCACAATCCGGAGGCCGAAAACTGCCCCGTAACGCCCAGAACGAACAGGAACATGCCCAGGGCGATGGCCTCGTGGAGCAGGGCCGCAAAGACCACCGCCCACACCAGGAGGTCGGAGGGGAAGGACATCTTCTTCACCAGTGTGGCGCTGTCGGTGATGGCGGTGGTGGCTCGCAAGATCCCCTCCTGCATCGCCATCCACGGCAGCAGGCCGCAGAACAAGAAGACCGCGAAGTTCGCGGTGCGTTCGCCAATCCCCGGCGAGACCTTCATGACCGTGCTGAACAGGAAGGTGAAGAGAGCCAGGCTCCACAACGGCTGCACGAAGGACCACAGAAAACCCAGGGCCGAGCCCGCGTAGCGGCCCTTGAAATCGCGGCGCGTGAACTCGCCAAGCAGGAAGAGTGAGTGATTCAGCATTTGTCGGACGAGTCTGATCGACCCGTATCGAGGGAGTTTAGCAGCCCCCATTCAGCAATGTCGGATGAGCCGACGGTCCAAGAACCCTACGTTTCTGCGGTGTAAGGCGTTGGGCAGGGGACGTGGCACGGTGTCCAGATCTGAATTGAGGAGGATGGGGACGGATGAGATCGGTCCCGTGGAGGCCGGTGAGATATGCGGACCAGGCTTGACGAGCCATGGTAGCCCAACCACACTCGCACCGATGTCTCTCTACCTGTGGACGCTGCTGCCGCTGGTGCTCCTGCACCTCTGGTTTTTCAGGCGGCATCGCCGGGCGTTCCGCTTCCAACTCCTCCTCAACCTGGTCCTCGCCGCGGTCGTTGGCCCGGCGCTGTGGAGCGGCGGTGATTTGAATTCGATCCGCTGCATCCAGGGCAATTCCCCGTTTGTGAATGTCGAGTGGTCGCCGAGAACCGCCCTGCAGCCGACCCAGTCGGACCTGGTCCTCCAGTTCCACCCGTGGTGGGAGGAGGCAAGACGTCAGCTCCTGCGGGGCCGGCTGCCCCAAATTCAACCCGGGGTCGGCGCCGGCCTGCCGCTCCTCGCCAATGGCCAGACGGGTTTGGCGGCGCCGGTCATGCTGCCGGTGTGGCTCCACGGTCCCGAGCGCGGCACCACCGTGATGGCCTTCTGGAAGCTGGAGCTGGCCGGGCTGGGCGCTTTTCTGTTGCTGCTGCGGGTCTGGCGACTGCGGTGGACGGCGGCTGCCGTGGGTGGCGTGGCATGGGCGGGTTCGCCATACCTGGTCGGCTGGCTGCTGGTGCCGCTGGCGTGGGCCACGGCCGCCCTGCCCTGGACCTGGTGGGCTGCGTGTTGGGTCATGCGCCGACGGGCCCCGCGATGGGGTCCGGCCGCGGTCGGGCTCGGTTTTGGGTGGCTCATGGGAGGGGGACTCCACCCGGAGACGGCGGCGATCGTCTGCGGATCGGCCCTCCTGGCGGCGTTCTTCCTCCACCCTCGGCGGTGGAGGCGACCGATGGTGATTGCTGCGGTTGCTGGTGTAGCTGCGATCGCCTTGGCCTGGCCGACCGTCGGTTACATCAAGGCTTCGTCCCGGGCGGCGCTGAGCGCCCACGAGGCGGCCAACCGCGAGGGATTGCCGTGGTCCATCCAACGCGACCTCGTGCGCCAAATTGTTGTGCCGGCAAGCATGGGGCACCCGGGACGGGCGGATTGGCGGCCCTCCTATCCGCACGCCCCGGGCGCCGCGGGGGTGGGCGGAGTTCTCCTAGCGCTGGTAGCGGCCGGCCGGATGCGTCGTCGGTACCGTCGCCTGGCCTTGGCAGCGGGCGCCACAACGGGCCTCGGCCTGGTACTGCTGGTGCGAATTCCTCCGCTGGATGCTCTTCTGGTGCGGATCCCTCCGCTTGACCAGATGACGGTGCCCCGGTTCGGGGTGCTCATTCCCTGGGGGATCATCGTCCTCGCCGCGCTGGCTCTTGATGGCGCCCTTGATGGGCGCGTGCGGCCGACACTCCAGCGCCTGGTTCCCGCGATCGTCATGGCGGTCTTCGCACTGTGGGCGGCGCCGTGGCACTTGAGATCGTCGGTCGACGTCGGGCTGGTGGTGTTGTCGGTCGCTGCGGCGTTTGTGGTCGGCCTGCTCGGTCGTCGAAGCCTCCTGCCCCTTCTGGCGGCCGGAGAGCTGGCCCTGCTGGCCCTGGGGATCAACCCGGTGGCCGACCCGGCCGATCGTCTGCCGCGGCCGGCGCTGCTGGAACGGCTGGTGGATATGCAGGCCGCCGACCCGTGCCGGGTGATGGGGATTCGGCGGGCGCTGCCTCCCAACCTCGCAGCTCGCTACGGATTACGGGATTTCCGCGCCTCGGGCCCCTTGAGGCCGGCGCCCTTCGCGCGCTTGATGGGGGTGCTCGGGGAACCGCGGACCATCCTCGGAGGACCTCTGCAGCGAGCGCCGGCGAGTCTGTGCGGCGCTTGGGGCGTGGGTCTGGCGGTGACGCCCCCCGGGCGCGAGCTCCCGGTTTGGGAGCGCGAGTACTCCGATGCCGACGGTACCATCTGGTCCAACCCCCAGCTGCTGCCCGAGGTCCGAGTGGTTGGGCGGGTGGTTCCGGCGCCAAACGATCGGGGGGTCCTCGCAAAGTTGGTCGAAGATGTGGATTTCGAGTCGGCCGCTCTGGTGCCACCGGGCGGGCCGCCGGTCGGGGCGGCATCGGCGACACTCGAGATTCTACAGCGGACACCGTCGCGGCTTCGGGCGGCGGTGGCGTGTGACGGGCCATGTCTCCTGGTTCTCGCCCAGCCCTGGGCGCCGGGCTGGAAGGCTTCGGTGGACGGCCGATCGGTTCATCCCGTCCTCGCCGACCTTGCCGGGCTCGGCGTGGTGGTTCCCGCTGGCCGCCACGAGGTGGAGCTCGCCTACCATCCCTGGCGCTGGCAGCGGTCGCCTCTGTTACCCTGATGTGCATGGAGCGGCAGCCAGACCTCTCGGTGGTGGTTCCGGTCTTCAACGAGATCGACAACATCGAGGTTTTTCTCGAGCGCGTGCGCTCCACCCTTGACGGGGCGGGCATCACCTGGGAGCTGCTGGCGGTGGATGACGGCTCGACCGACGGCTCCGGCGGGCGCCTGGATGAGCTCGCGACCACCGAGGATCGCCTGCGGGTGCTGCACTTCGTGGAGAACTGCGGCCAGTCCTCGGCCCTCGACGCCGGCTTCCGGTACGCGCGGGCGCCGCTGGTGGCTCTCCTCGACGCCGACCTGCAGACCTATCCCGAAGACCTGCCGAAGCTGCTGGAGATTCTCGAGGCCGAAGGCGTAGACGCGGTGGTGGGCATCCGAGCCGAGCGCCAGGACACGGGCTGGAAGCGCTTCAGCTCACGTTTTGCCAACGGGGTGCGCAACCGCCTCACCCGGGAAAACATCGAGGACACCGGCTGCCCGATCAAGGTCTTCAAGGCCGAGGCGATCCGGTCGGTGAGGGCCTTCACCGGGATGCACCGATTCCTGCCGACCCTACTACGGATGGAGGGCTTCACCGTACGCCAGGTCCCGGTACGCCATGCCGCGCGCGCCGCCGGCAGCAGCAAGTACGGCACCTGGGACCGCGCGCTCTCCGGCCTGCGGGACGCCCTGGGCGTTCGCTGGCTGCAGGATCGGCATCCGCGCTGGAGATTGCACGACTAGCCCACTGCACCTCAGATTCCTGCCCGTCTCGGTCTCCATGCTCGTGCCCGATGTCCAGTAGAGCGCTTCAGGTTTCAGCGCGACCTTTTGTTGTCGCGCTCCCCGAGAGAGCCCCCCTTGACCATGCTTGGGACCCAACGGGATGGTCGCCACAGCGCCCACGCCCCCAATATTGTCAAGGACGGCACGTCCGGTCAGCGCGCCCAGGCGCGGGCAGAAGGAACCACAATTCTGGTCGTTTCCGCGCGCCGATAATTCCTAATTCCGAACTCCTAATTCCTAATTCCGAATTCCCTCGAGGGTCCACGCCTCGAGCGCGGTGAGAAACCGTTCGCGCTCGTGCTGCCAGTCCTTGAAGCTCCAGCCGAGCTCGCGGCGGAGAATGGGGCGCAGGGCGGGTAGCAGGGAGGCCGCGGTCTCCGGCTCCCACATCCCCAGGCGCACGCGGCGCAGCAGCAGGTCCTCGAGATGAAGGACCGCGCTCCAGCGGCTGTGGGCCCGCACCTCCGCGGCGCAGAGGTCGAGGCCGGGTCGGAGGGGCCGCAGCTCGGATCGCCCGCGGGCGAGGAGGATCGCGCTCCAGGAGAGACCACCGAGACGCCGTGCCATTCCCTCGGCGACGGCGGGCTCCAGACCCCGGGCATCCTGAAGCCGGCTTCCGAGATCGCGCGGCGCCAAACCGGCGAGAGGGGTGCCCTTGGTCATACAGCGCGCCACGTGCCGCGTCCTCTCCTCGGGCAGCCGTTCGAGGATCGCGTCCACGGCCTCCTCGGCGGTGCTTCGCCAGGTCGTGAGCTTGCCGCCGGACACGGTGAGCACGCCGTTCTCTTCCCAGATGTCCTCCTCACGGCTCGCTTCCGAGGGATCGTCGACGTGGATGTCGAGGATCGGTCGCAGACCGGCGAAGGCTCCGCGCACCTTCGAGCGGTCGACGCCGCGGTCGGGGAACGCGGCGGCGGCCGCGCGCAGCAGGTAGCCCACCTCGTCCTCGGTGGGCCGCGGATCGTCGAGATCTCCCTCGTGAAAATGGTCGGTTGTGCCGAGGAGAATCCCCTCGGGATGCGGGATCAGGAAGATCGGCCGGCCGTCATCGGGGGCGGGAAAGGAGACCGCCATCGACAGGGGGAGAAGCTCGGAGGGCAGGATGAGGTGGATGCCACGCGACGGGCGGACGCGGCGGCCCTCGATGCCGAGGCGCTCGCGCACGGCGTCGGTCCACACCCCGCTGGCGTTGACCACCAGGCGGGCGCCGATCCGGTGGGTGGCGCCGGTTTCGAGGTCGCGCACTACCAGTCCGACGGCGCGGCCAGTTGCGTCCCTCACCGCCTCGAGGGCCTCGCAGCGGGTCAGTACTCCGGCGCCGTATGCGTGCGCGGTGGCGGCCACCGCGAGAGTGAGACGGGCGTCGTCGGCCATGGCGTCGGTGTAGGCGAGGCCGCGGTCGAGACCGTCCGTCTCGAGGCCCGGCACCAGCTCCGAGACCTCCCCGAGGTCAAGCTGGGTGTGCTTTTCGGGGCGGGCGGTGAGGCGGTCGTACATCCACAGGCCCAGATCCACCTGCCACCCGGGTGTGCGGTCGCCACGGAAGGCCGGATACAGGAAGCGTATGGGGTGCACGAGGTGAGGGTCGAGAGCGAGCATGCGGTCGCGTTCGCGACAGGCGAGGCGGGTGATGCGGAACTGCATCTGTTTGAGGTAGCGGAGGCCCCCATGGACCAGCTTCGACGACCGCGAGGAAGTGCCGGAGGCGATGTCTCCCCGCTCCACGAGGAGGACGCGGAGGCCGCGCTGGGCGGCGTCGAGAAGGACGCCGCAGCCGGTAATGCCTCCGCCCACCAACACCACGTCGACGGTGTCGTCGAGCATTGCCAGTGAGGTGTGGCGCCAGTGGGGGGGGAACATCAGCTCTCCAGGCGGTCGACCGGGTCGAGAAGGACGTGGGGATTCATGATTCCCTCGGGGTCGAACCGTCGCGCCGCCCCCTCGAGCGTGGCCATTCCGAGGGGTCCGATCTCATGCTCCAACCAGGGGGCGTGCCACTGGCCGATGCCGTGGTGGTGGCTGAGAGTGGCGCCCGATGCCGCCAGGGCGTCGGTTGCCGCGCGCTTGATCCTCGCCCAGCGAGCGATGGTGGCGCCGGTGTCGGCGGCGCACCGGAAGAAGAAGGTGAAGTAGAGCGAGGCGCCGTCGCGGTAGGGGTGGGAGACGTGGCAGAGAACAGCCACCCGCTCACCCTCCTCGGCGAGGGCGCCGGCGAGGGATGCCGCCACCGTCTCCCGAAGTTTCGTGGCCGCAGACCAGGGGGCGGAGGTTTCCAGGGTGTCGGTGGCGTAGCCGCGGTCGAGCAGGGACTCACGCAGGTAGGGGTGGCGGAAGCGGTCGCGCAACCACTGCCGGCCCGGCCGCCGGCCGAGGGAAACGCCGCGGCTGCGGCCCACAGTCGCCCGCGCACGACGCAGACAGTCGCTGACCTCGTCGTTGTCGCCGGCGGCGCCGAAGAGCAGCAAGCAGGCCTCGTCACCGATGCCGCGCAGGGTGAGGTAGCGCTCGAGCAGGGGCCCGATGCGGCTCGCCCCCAGTCCGACAGCCATCGCCACCTCGGTTTCGGGGGCGTCGGAGAGACGGATCATAGTCAAGGGCACCTCGTTGAGGACGAGAGTTCGCACAGCCTGCAGCCCGCGCTCCAGGTCGGGCAGCAAAGCCCCAGCAACCACAGTCTCTTCGGGGCGCGGACGGACGCGCAGCGTCACCTCGGTGACTACCCC
>DAOWFV010000221.1 GCA_030637805.1 Acidobacteriota bacterium
AAGCCGGCGTACTGGCGGATGGTCCAGGGCCGCGCGGCGTACATGGTCGGGTAGGGGCCCCGCACAAAGGGCGGGATCCCGGGCAGCCCGTCGAGATGGTCGACGTCCTCGAGGTCGGCGGGGGAGTAGCTGGGTGCGACCTCGATGCCTTCGGGAGTCATCCGCCCCGGTCGCGAGGAGGAGGACCCGCCGCTCGGGACGGCGCTGCCGAAGCCCATGGCACTGAAGTCGGGAATGCGGGTCTCGGCCGTCGGAGGCTCCCCGGAGGCTGGCGCCGTAGATCCGCCGAGAGCCTGCAACAGCTCGGCCGCTGTCGCACCGGAGGACGCGGCCCCGATCGCATCCTCGAAAGTCATGCCGTTCCCTGCCGGCACGTTCGCCCCCGTAATGGGTTGTGGTTTGACGCCCTTCAGGTGCGCGGCCATGCCGCCGCCGGCCTCGATGCGCTGAAACTCGGACCATGCCGCCCGGGCGAGGTCTGCGGTCAGCCGTTCGACGTAGTAGCTGCCCCCCGCGGGGTCGCTGACCCGGTCGAGGTGGCTCTCCTCGCGGAGGATCGTGCTCGTGTTGAGAGCCAGCCGCCGCGCGAGCGCCTCCCCGGTCTCGGCGGGGTGGTCGAAGGGGAGGACCGTGAGAACATCTGCACAGCCAGTGATCGCGGCGAAAGCCTCCACCGTGGTGCGCAGCAGGTTGGTCCATGGTTCGTTGCCGTCGAGGGAGCGAGGCGAAGTGATGGCGTGGACGGGTACCCCGCGCTCCTTCTCGGGCACTCCGCAGGCTTCGGCGACCCGAGCCCACAGGGAGCGCACGGCGCGCAGCTTTGCGACCTCCATGAACAGATCTCGCCCAACGGGCAAGAGGAGGCGCAGCCGGCGGCAGGCAACCTCGGGCGGAACGGCGGTAGCCTCGAGGGCGCGGAGGTACTCGACCCCGGTTGCGAGAAGGAGGGCAATCTCCTGAGAAGCGCCGGCGCCGGCGTAGGGCAAGGTCGACACGGCGATTGCCCGCATGAAGGGCGCCTCGCGTTCGGTCCAGACCACCAGCTTGGCCATCAGCCGGTAACTGCGTTCGAGATTCCACAGCGGCTCGCCGCCGCCGGCCAGACTTGCGAGAGGGTCGTAGTCGAACCCGCCGCGGAGATCCTCGGGGCGGCCGGCTGCGGCGACCATGAGGGCGGCCAGGGCCGGGGTGGCGGCGCCGCCGGCCAGGTAGACGGGGGCGGAGCCGGCAGCCGCCAGGATGCCCTCGAGGTCGCCCGTGACTGACACTTTCACGGCATCGATTCCGGTGTCTGCGTTCAGAAGTAGGGAGGTCGCACCCCGAGCAAGCCCTTCGGCGGCCCGCGCCTCCGCTACGGCAGGATCGGGACCTTCGACCAACAAACAGGTCTCCCACGTTCCAGAGCCCGGGGGCCGGAGGGTGACCTCGTCGGCCGGAAGGTCCTCTGCGGTGTAGAGGGGCTTTACCTCGAGCCCCTCTGCGGTGGTGACGATCAGGGATTGCAGGGAGGGCCCACGGAGCGACCGCTCGGCCGCCTCCCGCCACTCCTCGATGCTCGGTTGCGGGAATCGCTCCCCAACCCCCCAGTGATCGTCTGAACCGCCGCGTACCACCAAGATTCCTCCACTCTCGAAGCGGTGGGAATGTTATCACTCCGCGCCCAGTCCCCCGGAACAGCTCAAACGACGCGAGTGATACCCGGGAGGCCGTCGAAGTGGCGGTCGAAGCTGAGGATTTCCGCGATTCCGTGCTGGCGCATGACCGCGACGTGGACAGCGTTTCGTGCCGTCAAATCACGGTGGCCGATGACGATTTCCCGAGCACGTTGGACGATCGTGAGGTCCACCGCCAGCACTTCGTCGATGACCTCGAGAAAGACGTCGAAGCACGGCTGAATTGCATCGCGGTGGTTGATGGCGACGTAACGATGGAGGATCTCCTGAAGGACCTCGGCATCGGTGACGAGCCGACGTCTCTCAGCGACTGCGCGCTCCAGCAGACGACGAGCGTCGACTTTGTGCGGATGCTCGGCGCCCACCAGATACATGGGGACGTTGGAGTCGATCAGGATCTTTAGGTTTCACCGTAGCCGCGTTCGATCTCTCCAAGCATCAGGTCTATGTCGGCGGTGGGATACCCATGACGGTCGGCGGCGCGGATCGCCGCGAGTTTGCGTTCGGCGTCGCCGGCCGTAGCCGGCAGCTGGTGAGATATGCAGGCTAGCAAGAGCAGGGCCCTGAGCTGAATGCTGAGCCTCATGCAAAATCAAAAATCGAACTTCGAAACGACGCCGGGCCGGCATCGGCGAAGTGCGGGCGGGACGCCCGCACCACAATCCCAGCGTGAAGTTTTTTGTGGTGCGGGCGTCTCGCCCGCACGTCTTGATTCTGTTTCGTCCGATGGAGGGCGAGTTCGATTATTAATCCTGCAAGCGGCTCTGCTGAAAGCTAACGGCTGATAGCTCCCGGAGGATCTTCCTCGCTTACGAGGCGGAGCAGGCAGACCTCGTTGCAGAGACCGCAGTGGGCGCCCGGTGGGCAGTGGGCGGTGGCCTCCTTGAAGCGGGTCACAAAGTCG
>DAOWFV010000101.1 GCA_030637805.1 Acidobacteriota bacterium
CGTGACCCCCCACCGTGAGCGGGTGGCCGCTCGCCGGCGATCCCCGGCTGCGGCCACATCCGCTCCCGTCGGCGGGTTCCGAAATTCGAAATTCCGATCTACTCGTGGCTCGCCATCACCCGCCAGGCGACGAGGCGCTCGTTCATCGCCCGAAGCCGCCGGCAGAGGAGGCGGCACAGGAGCTGGAGGAACTGAACCGCTGCATCCGGGTCCATGGACAGCACCTCCTCCAATAGCGAGCGACTGATGGAGAAGACCGTGCTGCCCGAGGAGTGGGCGCGGGCGTCGGCGGAGCGCGGCTGGTCGTCGATCAGCGCCATCTCTCCGAAGACCTCTCCCCGGGAGAGCATGGAAAGACACTCCTCGCCCATTCCGGGGACCATACGGGAGATGCGGATGGTCCCGTCGACCACGATGTAGAGGCAGTCGCCCCGCTCGCCTTCGGCAAAGACCAGGGCGTTGGCGGGATAGCTCTCCTCGCGGGAGTATTTGGCGAGCAAGCGCAGCTCCTGCGCCGACAGCCCCTGCTCGCGGAGGATCTCCAGCTTCGCCTGCTCGGGAAGATGTACCCGCTGGCCCTCGCCCTCTGAGGCACGTTCCGGCTGCCAGGGAACCGCGGGGACGCCGAAGAGCTCGCTCATCTGCGCGTTGGCGGCCCGGACTTTTGCGGCGAGGGTCTGCCAGAAACCCCACAGCAGGCTCACCGCGAGCTCGCGGTCGGATGCGACCGCTCGGTCGAGGGCCTCGGAGGGAATACTGAAGAGCGAGCCGCTGCCCACCCCGAAAGCGGTGGCCGAGCGGTTGAGCCCGTCGAGATAGGAGACCTCGCCGAAGAGAGATCCGAAGCCGAGGGTGGTGAGAATCTGGGTACCCGCCGGGGTGGTTCGGGTGATGTGGACTGTGCCCTGGCGCACGAGGTGCAGGTCACGACTCTCCTCGTCCTCGGTGAAGATAACCTGTGCGTGTTCGAAGGATGTGGGCTCCACAAGCTTGCCGAGCGATATGAGCTGGTCGTCGTTGAAGTGGCGGAAAAGGCTCATGGAGCGGAGCTCGGTGGCGCGCTGCAACAGGTTGTCCGTGGTGGGGGTGGCGGTGGCGACCGTTTCGCGTCGTTCCGGAATACCGGCTGCAGAGAAGATCCTCGCGTGGCTCAGGGCGACGTTGTCGCACGCCTTCTGCAGGGTGGCGGTTCGTTTGGCGAGGAGTTTCTCCATCTCGGCGGGTTCGCGGTGGCAGAGACGGATCAGGGTCTCCACCCGACGTCGCTCCTGCTGCTGCTCACGCTCGGAGCGCCAGTTGGCCAGGAGCATGGCGTCCAAGGCGTTTTCCAGGGCAGCATCATAATTCTCGGTCTCCAGGGCGGCGCGCGATGTCTCAACGGCCAGTCTGAAATCCAGGGGGTTGAGCCGCCGTGCCTGGGCGAACTCGTTCAGACCGGTCTCGACGTCGCCGTGGCGCATGTGAAGAAACCCGGCAGCCGCGTAGGCGAGATAGTTGAAAGGGGTGCGCAGCTTGGCGAGGTCGATCATGTCCACAGCGCGTGCGAACTCGCCCCGGGTCTCGAAGATGTGCGCCATGCCGAGGGCGTGGGAGGCCTCGAGATTGCGTCGTTTGAACTCGCGATCGAAATCCTCGAGCCCCCCTTCTCCTCGCAGACGTTCGGCCTCCTCCCGCAGGGTTGCTCCCTGCAGGGAGAGCGGGGCGGCGATCTCCAAGAGCTCTGCCGCCTCCGAAGGACGGCGGAGGGTGCGCAGACGACGCGCCAGCTCGACCAGCCGGTCGACCATCGAGGGGTGTGGAAGGATGGACTCGCTCATTTTCTGATCCCGACCCCCTATTGTAGTGAAAGCCCGGCTCTGGGGCAAACCTCGGTTGCTGGAACAGTGCCCTCGGGTTGAATGGATTCCTGAGATTGGGTGTTCCCCAAGAATAGCGATTTCAGCGTAGAATGTGCGTCCGATGAATGTACTTCAATCGATTCCGGTGGTCCTTGTCTTGGCCGTCGCCGCGGCGGTTGCCGAGCCTGTGGAGGTCCTCGACGTTGCGGAGGCGGTCCCCGGACGGGTCGGGGTCTGTGTGACCGAGATGGACGGTGGCGAGCGGGTGGAGATCCCGTTGACGGTGCTCGGGACCATCGGCTCGGGGGCGCCCGAGGGTGAGATCGTGCTCGTGCGACTGGACCATCCGCGCTTCGAGAAGACCGGGATCATCGCAGGTATGAGCGGCTCGCCGGTCTACCTGGACGGGAAACTCCTCGGCGCCCTGGCCTTCGGTTGGCCGTTCGCCAAGGAGCCCATCGGCGGTGTGACGCCGTTTTCGCGCATGCTCGAGGTGGTGCCGGGTTCGGGGGAGACGGGCGGCGTGGCCGGTCGTCCGCAAATGGCGGAGATGCTGACCGCTGCTCACGACGGCACGCTCGGCGGGATGCTTGTCGATTGGCTGCTGCCGGAAGACTCCGGTCCTCTCATGTCGCTGCCGGTGACGGTCGCTGTGGGCGGTTTGTGGGCCCCCTCGGGCGACGGCTGGCTGGCCGAGGCCTGGCGGCGGATGGGCTGGGTCGCGACACCCGGCGGTGCCGGGTCCGTCGGCGATGCGTCCGCGCCCATCCTGCCCGGCAGCATGGTTGCCGGCGTGCTGGTGGACGGAGATGCCACCGTCGCGGCGGGAGGCACGGTGACGGAGGTGCGCGGCGACAAGGTCTGGGCCTTCGGCCACCCGATGCTCGGCGCCGGCACGGTGAGCATGCCGCTGGCCAGGGCCCGGGTGGTGGCGGTGCTGCCGAGCCTGATGAGCTCGTTCAAATTCTTCATTTCGGGTGAGCAGGTGGGATCGCTGGTCGCCGACCGCGCACACGGCATCCTTGGTCGTCTCGGCCAGGAGGCGCCCATGGTGCCGATCCGGGTGACAGTGGATGGGCGGGAGTACTCATACCGCGTGGTGCGCAACCCGGTGCTGCTGCCCCTTCTGGCGGCCTACCTCACGCAGGCCACCCAAAGCGCGCGAGGCCGCGCATTTGGCAACCAGACAATGAGCATGGGCATCAAGGTCCGCTATCCGGATGTGGAGGCGGCGACCATTTCGGCAAGCTTCGCCGGCACCCAGGCGCCGGCCGAGGCTGCGGCCTTTGCCGCGGCGGTGGTCGGCTATCTCGAGGGATCGAGCTTTTCTCCGCCCGAGGTCGAGTCGGTGGACATTCGCCTGAATACAGCCGAGGAGCTGCGGATGGCGTCGATCGTGGAGATCGTTCCCGAACGGCGTGTGGTGAGCCCGGGTGAGGAGCTGGAGGTGCGTTTCCGGCTCCGCCTCCACCAGGGGCGAGAGGAGATGCTTGCCCTGACCCTCCGCATTCCCGAGGGGATTTCGGATGGCCGTATCGATCTGGTTGGTGCGGACGGCGCCGCGTGGAGCGCTTACGACCTCCAGATGCGGCCGCTCGAGCCGGGGAGCTTTTCCGATGAGGTGCGCCTGGTGAACAGCCTGAAGCCGGCCACCGTCCTGGTGGCGGTCCTCGAACGCCAGGATGTAGGGGTGGCTTTGGCGGGCGGGAGCTTCTCGGCGCCCCCGAGCGTCGTGTTGCAGCTGCGCTCCGCCCTCGGACCGAACCTCCGGATAACGTCCCACAGCGTCTTCGCGCGAGCATCCGCCGAGGTTGGGTTTCCGGTGTCCGGCGCACAGAGGATTTCCCTCACCGTGCGCAGCAAGAACTGAGCGGATCGGAGGATCGATGAGTGCTCGTCTCCACACCCTATTTGTTCTCAGCCTGCTGCTTCTCGGTCAGGTGGCGAGCGCCACCGAGACCCGCCGCTGGATCGTCGACACCACTGAGCAATTCCTCGAAGGGCGCGGCGAGGGAGTCGCGGTGACCTCCGACGGAATGCTCGAAAGGGTGGGGGGCTGGACAGCCGGACCCACATTCTCGGAGCCGGTGGTGCTGGCGGGCGCGCACGAGGCGGATGGATCGCTGATCGTCGGCACCGGCCACCCGGCGCGCCTGTATCGGGTTCGCCGGGGATCGGCGGAGTTGCTCACCGAGGTGCCGGCCGAGCAGATAACCGCTGTGCTGGTGACGGCGGATCGAGGGATCCTGGTGGCGACGGTCGCGCCCGGAGTGCTCTACCAATGGGTGGACGGTACCTTGAGCGAGGTCGGGCGCCTTGGCGAGGGCGGCATCTGGGACCTCGCCCTCTTCGACGGCGTAGTGGTCGCCGCCGGCGGCCCACCGGCATCAATTTACCGGTTGGGCCCGCACGGCTTTGAGCGATGGGTTGAGCTCCCCGACCTCCACGCCCGGTGTCTGGAGCCAATGGATGATGTCCTCCTTGTCGGAACCTCCGGCAAGGGACTGATCCTCAGCGTCGATGGTTCGGCCAAGGTGGGGGTGCTCGCCGACAGCCCGTTCACCGAAATTTCAGACCTCGCCGCGGGTGACGGGGCGGTGTGGGCCGCGGCGCTGGTGGGCGAGCCCGTGGTGCAACAGCCGAAGAAGAAGAACGACAAGAACGCGAAGAACGGTGAGGAGGAGAACGCCAAGGCCAAGGTGACAGTTTCGGTGGACCTTCAACTGCCCAAGGTCAACGGGAACACGGCAACCTCGGAGGTGATCAAGCTGACTCCCGAGGGTGGGCTGCTCAGCGTTCACCGCTTCACCAAGCAGGTGGCCACCGCCATCGCATGGGATGGCGAGGGGCTGCTTGTGGGAACCGGGTTCGAGGGCGAGGTGTGGCGCTTCGTCAACGGTGGCGGGGCGCGTCTGGCCACCGTTGATGCGGTGCAGGTGGTGGGGCTGGTCAACGGCGGCGCCGCCATCCTCACCCAGGGACCGGGCGGCGTCCTGTGGAGCGGTGCCGACCAGGACCGGTCGCCGAGCTTCCGTTCTCCGACTGAGCAGTTCAAGCAACCCGTGCGCTTTGGCGAATACCGGGTGGAACCGGGGTCCGGGGATCTGCGCATCCGCTTTCGTTCCGGGATCTCCGCCAAACCGGACGACACCTGGTTGCCGTGGACCGAATGGCAGTCCGCGGCGAGCGGCCGGGTCTCCCTGCCGCCGGCGAGCTCACTGCAGTGGGAGATCGAATTCCCGCCCGTGGGTGGTGGGTCGCTCGAGGTGGACCGGGTCGAGGTGGCGGTCGTCGAGGTGAACCTGCCTCCGCAAGTCAAGTCCCTCGGGGTGGAGGAGCCGGGGGTCGTGTTCCTGATGACGCCTCCTCCCTCGGGGCCGGTCATCGAGGCGGTCC
>DAOWFV010000105.1 GCA_030637805.1 Acidobacteriota bacterium
CGCCGGGAGTCGGCGAGGAACGCGACGGGGCGGAGTTGGTCAACTGACGAGAGAATTCTTAATTCTCAATTCTCAATTTTGAATTCCCGATCTGGCGCGCCGATGTGACGATAAGGACAATCGTCACATCGGGAGCCAGGCTCCTCCGATCGAAGCACCCTACCCTGGATCGCGCTTCCCGTGGATTGCCAGGCTGAAGCCTGGCACGTCCCGCCCAATGCGCCCAGGCGGTGGTAGAACGCATTCGGTCACCCGATCGCCGCCTCGCGCCGACAACTCAAAACTCACAACTCAAAACTAAGAACTCAAAATTAAGAATTAAGAATTGAGAATTGAGAATTGAAGCGTCTCAGTCTGCGGCCAACGTCTTATACCGCCCTTCAAGCCAGCGCTCGATGTCGGTGGTGTACCAGCGTGAGAAGCGGCGGCCGGAGGGGCCTCCGGCGAGGGAGGTGTCGGCCGTGTCCGCGCCGAGATCGGTGACGTAGCGCCAGGAGGGGGTGAAGGTGGTCCGGCGGTCGTGGGCGATGAAGATGCCGCCCTGGACCACGGTTGCCCGGTTGCCGGGCAGCTCGATCGGTCCGTGGTCGAAACCAAACCAGCGGGGCAGGGCGCCATTGAAGAAGATGTTTGTCATCATGGTCTGCTGACGACGTCCCCATGGGGTCAAGGCGGCGAAATCAACCTCCTCGAGGACATCGCGCAGCACGCGTTCGACGAGGCGGTCGCGCCCCTCCTCGCCGAACCACGATGGATCGTCGCCGAGCAGGACGTTGTCGAAGAGGTGGTAGTAGTCGGCGAGCACTGCGGTCGACGACACCATCCCGTCCCACGCCTCCAACCCGAAAAGACCGTTACCGAAGACCTCCCTGAGCAACGCATGGTAGACCTTCTCGAAGAGGGTGGCGGCGCGCGACGCGCAGTCGTAGCGGAGGTCCCAACCGGCGAGCAGACGGCCGGCGAAGGTGTCGGGGAGATGGGGACGCAGCAAGGCCATGAATCGCTCTGCGTGCAGAGAGTAGAGATCGTTCTGGATGCGTTTCATGTCGTCGAGCGTGCAGCTCGAGCACTCGGAGAGCAGGGCGCGGATCCGTTCGGCCCGGTAGGCGCCCATGGGCAGGTTGATGGCCAACGGCCCGTTTGGAGGATTGTGTTCGTCGTTTGCGGTGGCGAGGAAACCCTCTTCGGGATTGAGGACCGCATGTAGCTGGTCGGAAGGAACCAGGCCCCGCCAGTGAAATTTCGCATCCCATGCGGGGACCGGGTGGAGACCGGAGTGGCGGCGGTCGGGGAGCTGTCCTGACTGCTGGTAGCCGATGTTGCCGTCGCGGTCGGCGAGCAGCCAGTTGCCGGAGATCCCTACCTCGCGGAGCAGCGTCTGTCCCTCGGACACCGTGCGCGCGCCGGGCAGCCGGCCGAGCGCCTCGAGCGAGGCTGCGGCGCCCCCCTTGTGGCCGGACCAGGCGCGCGTGAGGTAAAGGCCGTCGGGAAGCTCCGGCTCGAGGGGATCTGCCTCCAGCACCCCGAGCTCGTTCTCGCGGATGATGATATCCACAGGCTCATCGCCTTTGCGCAGGATCGTCTCAGTGCGGACGTCGAGGGGCCGGAAGCTCTCCCCGCGGCGGCAGGAGTTCCCGCGGCAGTCCTCGATGAAGTAGTCCACCATGTCCATGAACCCGTAGGTGAAACCGAAGCTCAGGCGGCGGGTGCGGCCCATCACCAGACCGGGGATTCCGGGCATCGTGATGCCCAGGCGGTAGTCGTCCGCAGTGTGCATCACCGCCTCGTACCAGATCGCGGGCAGCCGGTTGCACTCCAGGTGAGGGTCGTTGCACTGCAGCGGCGTTCCGGAGACGGAGCGGGCGCCGGACACCGCCCAGTTGTTGCTGGCCATCAGCTTCGGCGCCGTCGCCAGGAACCTTACCGCCTCCGGCAGCAGAGGCTGCACGAGTCGAAGGTCAGCCAGGCCAGCGGCCGTGGCTTCATCGAGGCCGTCGAGGTGGGGGGCGAGGAGCTTCTTCAACCGCTCTGAGGAGACACCCGCGCGTAGGGCCTGGATGATCAGCTTCTCCATGTCCTGCTGGGACTGGGCCAGTCCGATGTAGGACATGAGCTTGATCGTGAGCAGGGTGTCGGCCACCGTCCACGGCTCCGGCCGGTAGCGCACCAGCGCCAGCTCGATCGGCCGCCGGTGATGGGCGAGATAGTGGTTGATTCCCTCCGCGTAGGCCTCACCCAGCCTCAGGGCCTCGGCTCCGACGTTGGCCACGTCCGCTTCGGCATCCCGGCGCAGACCCATGCCGCGCATGAAGATGTCGATCTCGAGGGTGTCGTCCTCGCTCTTCAGACACTCGCAAAGGCGTCCCTGCCCGACCAGCCGCACGAGCAGCATCTGCACCAGGCGGTCGTGGGCGTGGGCGAAGCCGAGGCCGCGGGCAAGGTCGATATCGTCCCGGCCCCAGAGGCGCATCACCCCTTCGGGGGTGCGTGCGAGCTCGATTCGAGCCCCGTCGATCCGGATCCTGCGTCGCGTTCCGGTGATGCGCATCCGACCTCCTGATGCGGTTTCTGCAGAAGAATAGCAGGGGTGGAGAATTGGGAATTAGGAATTATCGGCGCGAGGGGACGGTCGAGGAGTTTGAGGCGGGTTACTGGCGCCCTTCCGGCTTCGCCTTCGGCTACGCCGTGACCAAGGCGGGCGCCGTGACCCCCCACCGTGAGCGGGTGGCCGCTCGCCGGCGCTCCCCGGCTGCGACCACATCCGCTCCCGTCGGCGGGTTGCCCGCGAACTAAAAACTCAAAACTAAAAACTCAAAA
>DAOWFV010000222.1 GCA_030637805.1 Acidobacteriota bacterium
GACCTCGACCGCGCCACCGTCCTCCGACGGCCAGATGGTCCGGTACCAGCGATCACCGACTTTCATGACGGGAAGTGTAACGCGTCATCTCGCCAGGTACATTCTCCTTCTTCAACCTCGTCTCCGCCCTGTCCTTATGATGGCCCAGAAACCACCTACTCGTGAAAGGCGTATACTGCACATGCGCGCAACCGAACCAGCGTTGCCCGCTACCAAGAAAGGAGAGCCCGCATGCCAAGAAAAGCACTGATCATGGTCCTGGTCGTCGTTCTCGCCGGTCTTGCCGGCGCCTGCTCGCGCCAGCAGGCAGCCGATCCGGCGGAGGCGGCGTTCGAGGTCCTCAAGACGTCCTGGGGAGAG
Organism: Acidobacteriota bacterium; assembly: GCA_030637805.1. Taxonomy (GTDB): domain Bacteria; phylum Acidobacteriota; class Thermoanaerobaculia; order Thermoanaerobaculales; family Sulfomarinibacteraceae; genus Sulfomarinibacter. The sequence continues at coordinate 361 of DAOWFV010000222.1, forward strand.
GCCGAGACCTCCGATGAGAAGACGACCCTCGCCGAGGATTACCTCGCCCGATTCCCTGACACGGAGCACAGCGCCGACCTCGCCGGAGCGGTGGTCTACTACCGCGGCAATGACCTGGAGGATCCCGAGGGGGCATATCAGGTGGTTTCCGCGGCCCTGGAGCAGATCGAGGACCCGGAGCAACGTTTCCTGGTCAGCATGGAAGCGTTGAGTCTGTCCGACTCCGTGGATGTGCCGCTGGATGTCGCCGAGGTAGCAAACGCTCTCGGTTCCGTGCGGGCCCTCGATTACAACGAACACCTCTCGGTAGCCGAGACGGCGATCGACGTTGAGGAGTGGGTGGTGGCCGACGAGCACTCTCTCGCCGCAATGGAACTCGCGACTCCCGAAATCTACCGCGCGGACTACCCCGATCGCGAGTACACGGACGAGCAAGTGGCGGAGCGCGCCCAGCGCCGCAGTGCCCTGGCCCTCGCCAACGACGGCTGGGCCTTGTACAACCTCGGCGACACGGAGCTGGCATTTGCCCGATTCGAAGCGGCGAAAGAAGTCGGAAGCGTCGGCTACACGGGTGTTCCAAACACTCCGCTCTACAAGTTCTGGGGCCGCGCCGCCCTGAGCGAAGGCGACCTTGATCGTGCGATTGAGCTTCTTGGAGCCGAGACCCTCTTTGGTGAGGATGGCTCGGATTCCGAGCCTTATCTGCGCAAGGCGTACGTGGCGAAGAACGGGGACGACACGGGTTTCGATGAATTCCTGTGGGCCACTCGTAGCCAACTCGCCGCCGCCGTCGACGATTTCGAGCTTCTCGACTACGAGGGCAACCCCGTCAGCCTTTCGAGCAGAGGCGAAGGCAAGGTGACGCTACTCGCCTTCTGGTTCCCCACGTGAGGCGGCTGCCGCGTGGAGTTGCCACGCTTGCAACCGTTGTATGAGAAATACAAGGACCAGGGATTCGAGGTCGTCGCTGTCGAAGGCAAACGCGACACCGAGCGCGCCCAGAAGTTCATAGCCAAGAACGAGCTCACCTACACGTTCTTGGAGAACGGCGAGGATGACGCGGAGATCGTCAGCAACATCTTCAAGGTTCGCGGCTATCCGTCGTCCTTCCTGATCGACCGCGATGGCAACGTGATGTTCTTCCATCTCGGTTTCGAGGCAGGAGATGAGGAGCACCTCGAGGAAGAGATTCTGAAGCTGCTTTAACAGAATTAGGAATTAGGAATTAGGAATTAGGAATTATCGGCGCGGGGGGCGATCAGGTGGCTCGGGGCGTGCTACCCGCGTTTGGGCGCGATGACAGAAGGCCGCGTCACGACGGGAAAGTGACCGAGAGGTGGTGACTCTCTGCCCGTTCGACGTTGGACGGTAAACGATAAACGCCTTACCTCTAGCGTCTTACGGACCACACGTCGCACCGAGACTGTCGATTGGAACCCTGCGATGTCAAGCTCTTTCTGAAATAATTATTGTGAACCCTGAGACCTGAGACCTGAAGCCTTTGAGACCTGAGACCTGAAGCCTTTGAGACCTGAGACCTGAAGCCTGAGACCTGTTTCCCTTGCGCCTTGAACCTCTTAACGCTCCACCTCCTTGCCGGCCGGCCGCCTGCTGCTTTCGCTCTCTCCTCACCTGGGCGATAATCGGCCCATGCCGCGAATCAACGACGAAGTCACCATCGGCGAAGACGAGCTCCGCTTCGAGTTCGCCCGCAGCTCCGGGCCGGGTGGGCAGAACGTCAACAAGGTAGAAACCAAGGTCACCCTGCTCTTCAGCGTTCGAAACTCCCCGTCCCTCTCCGACGAACGGCGAGCGCGGCTCGAGGAGTGCCTCTCCTCCCGAATCACGAAGCACGGCGTCCTGCGTGTGACCTCGCAGCGTCACAGGACCCGAGAAGCTAACCGGCGCGCAACGGTCGAGCGCTTTGTCGATCTTTTAGCCGATGCGCTCGAGGAGAGAGAACAGCGGGTGTCGACGAAGGTGCCGGCGGCCAAGCGCCGGCGGCGGCTCGAAGACAAGAAGCGACGCTCTCGGGTCAAGGCCCTGCGCGCGAAGCCCGAGGACGACGATTGAGTTGGATTGCTGATGCAGGCTACAGGTCTCAGGTCTCAGGTCTCAGGCTTCAGGTTTTTGCAAGCACGGAGGTCGCGAAGGAAAGGTTTAGAAAAGAAAAGAAAACGCTTGACATCGCAGGAGTCCAATCGACCATCTTGGTGCGACCTGCGACCTGCGACCTGCGACCTGAAGCCCCTGAGACCTGCGACCTGTGACCTGAATCGTTTCACTCGAGGCCAAGATCAGCGAAGGTCGACGAGCCACCACGAAAGCCAATCGACACCCGCTCGTGGTCAGCCACCACCGGCAACCGGTGCTCCCAGCTCAGCTCTCGCAAGCGATCGAATTGCTCCGGTTCGCGGTTGAGGTTGATCTCCCGGTATCGCACCCCCCGACGATCGAAGTCTTCGCAGAGCCCGCGACAGTGCGGACAACCGTCGCCGGTGAACACGAGCAGGGTATCGAGAGCAGCCAATCTGACCCCGTCACCGCCACCCTGAATTCGGAATTCGGAATTCGGAATTCGGAATTCCCGCCCATTCCCCCATGATCGAAGCGGGTGGGTGGATGGCATTCCTAATTCCTAATTCCTCATTCCTCATTCCTAATCCTCATTGTCGAGCCCTTGAATATCGCCAAGACTCGCAGCCCCCGGCGCCATCTCCATGAGCACCCTTGGGTCGTCTCGCCAGCGTGGGTGCACCTTGACCCGCAGACCGAGGTAGATTTTGGTTCCCAGCAGCCGTTCGAGCTCCTCGCGCGCCGCCTGGCCCACCGCACGGATCATGCTGCCGCCCTTGCCGATCACGATACCCTTTTGGCTCTTGCGTTCGACATAGATCACCGCCTCCAGGTGGAGGAGTTGCTCGCCCTCATCAAAGAGGTCGACCACCACCCCGGTTGTGTAGGGCAGCTCGTCACGGGTTCGCTCGAGGAGCTTCTCACGCACAACCTCGCCAACGAAGAAGCGCTCGGTCTGGGTCGAAGTGAGATCCGCCGGGTAGAGTGGAGGACCCTCGGGAAGCAGGGCGAAGAGATCATCGAGGAGGCCTTCGGTACCATCCCCCTCGAGCGCGGAAATGGGGACTATCGTCGTTCCTGGACGCCGCTCTTGATAGCGGGCGATCAACGGCAGCAGCTCCGACTTGGGGCGCACAAGGTCGATCTTGGTGAGCAGGCCGACAACCTGCGGTCGCACCGGCTCGAGCAACTCGAAGAGGTACTCCTCTCCGCCGCCCCAGGGGGCCGCTGCGTCCACCAAGTGCAGAACCAGGTCCACCTCCTCGATGGCCGACCGCACCTCCCGCATCATCTGCGTGTTCATGCGATGGAGGGGCTTGTGCACACCGGGCAGATCGAAGAACACCACCTGCCCGCGGGCCTCGGTAAGGATGCCGATGATCCGATTGCGGGTTGTCTGCGGCTTGTCGGAGACAATCGCGATCTTATCGCCGATCAGCGCGTTGAGCAGGGTGCTCTTCCCCGCATTCGGCCGACCGACCAACGCCACATAACCGCTCCGCGGTTCAGAGCTGACCATCCGGAAGTTCCCTCCACCCCTCGACCATCAGGATAATTCTTAATTCTTAATTCTCAATGCTCGATTCCCCGACCCACTCGACGGAGACTTGGGAGGACCCGGTGTAACTCAAAATTGAGAATTGAGAATTGAGAATTCATTCTTCCTTTTCGGACCCATCGATCCGCTGAACCGTCACACTGACGATGCGCCGCTCATCCATCTCCTCGACCATGAAGCGGAGGCCGTGGCCGGGATCCTCGACCTCGGTGTTGGGTTCCGGCACCGTGCCGTATCGGGAGAAGACCAGCCCACCAACCGTGTCCATGTCCTCCTCCTCCACCTCCACCGCGAACAGCTCCTCGAGGACCTCCAGTGGCGCGCGCCCCTGCAACCTGTAGACCCCGGGGCTCAGCTCCTGCCACTCCGGCGGCTGCTTGGGATCGTGCTCGTCCTGGATCTCACCGACGATCTCCTCGAGAATGTCTTCGAGAGTGACCAGTCCCGAGGTGCCGCCGTACTCGTCGACCACGATTGCCATCTGCTGGTGTTGCTGTTGGAAGTCGCTCAAGAGCTCCCCCAGAGCCTTGCCCTCCGGAACCACCGGGCATTTGCGCGCTAGCTCGGCGACCGACGGTTCCGCCCCGCGGAGAAGGTGCTTGACGAGATTCTTCACGTGGACCACGCCGATGATCCGATCCACCGTTTCGTGGTAGACGGGGATGCGGCTCTTGTGGGTCTCGGCAAAGACCTCGAGCAACTCCCGATAGGAATCGGTGTCGGCCACAGCCACCATCTCCGTACGCGGAGTCATGACCTCCCGCACGACAGTGTCGAAGAAGTCCACAAGGGACTCAACGTACTCCCCCTCTACGCCCTCGAAGATGCCGGCGGCCTCGCCGGCCTCGAGATAGGCCTGGATCTCGGCCTCGCTGGCCTCCTCCTCCTCCTCATCCGCCAGCGCCACCTTCGACACCGGGCTCAACCGAACGAGCGGCGCCGCCAGTGGACGCATGAGGCGCATGAGAAGACCGACAGCATCCTCCGAGAGCGAGCCGATAACTGTCCGCACGAGGACCATCAGCACCACCGGAAGCGCCGCGCTCACCGCGACCGCTCGCCAGCCATCAAGCTCGGGAAAGCGGAAGACCACCAGCCACAACAGTCCGATGCAGGCCAGCTGGAGCCAGCGGAGGACGTCGATAAGCCGGGATACGTGGACCCCGATCTCCCCTCCAAAAAGCCCCGGATGCTCTTCCAAGATCCCCTGGAAGCGCACGTTGCCAAGCTCTGCGAGCGCCCGAAGAAGCAGCTCGATCACCGAGAAGAGCAACATCAGCACGAGCCCCGCGAGGCCTAGGGTCACCGGGTGGGACAGCCAGGCGGCCAGGCCGTTCATGAGAGCAGCTCCTTACGCAGCTTCAATTCGAGGTCGTTCATCTCGCCCGTGTCTCGCCCATGATCATATCCCAAAAGGTGGAGAAGCCCGTGCAGGGCGAGCTCCTCCAGCTCACGAATCTCACCGTGGCGCAGTTCTTCCGCCTGGCGGCGTGCGGTGTCCAGCGAGATCGCGATCTCGCCGAGCAGAGTTCGCCCCGTGGGCAGCAGGTCGCCGTCCGGGAAGGAAAGCACATCGGTGGCCTGGTCCAGCCCCAGATAACGAAGGTTGAGCTCACGAATCCTGTCGTCGCCGGTGATCAGCACGTGGACCTCGGCGTCCTTCCTGCCGAGCCTCCCCACACAACGGGAGATCATCCGCCGCAGAGCCTCAGCCGCTGGTCGTGACGGCCTTCGCTCCCACTTTATTTGGACCCGAGCCACGTTGCTGTTTCTCCCGGTTGAAGTCAAACCCTGGGTAGTCGATCCGGTGGTGGTACATGTGGGTCAGCACCCAAAGAAAAGCGGATCCCACCTTGTCGAGCTCCGAGAAGGTGAGCTCGCAGTCTGCGAGCTGATCATCCTCGAGTGCGTCGTTCAAAATCTTGTTGATCATCGCCTGCACCTTGCCCGGCGTCGGGTTCTCCAGGGTCCTTGCCGCCGCCTCGACCGCGTCGGCGAGCAGAAGAATGCCCATTTCCTTGGAGTGGGGCCTGGGGCCCGGGTAACGATATTCGCTTTCGCGCACCTCACCCATTCCCGGACGACTTTTTCCGCTTGCCTTATTGAAGAAATAACGGATCAGCTTCGTACCGTGATGGCTCGCGATCCCCTGCCGAATCGCCAACGGGAGTTTCGCCTCGCGGGCCAGCTCGAGGCCCTCTTTGACGTGGCTCAAGATGACCAGGGCGGACATAGAGGGCGCCAGGCCGTCATGGGGGTTCTCGCCGCGCTGGTTCTCGACGAAGTAGCCGGGCTTCACGAGCTTCCCGACGTCGTGGTAGTAGGCACAGACGCGCAGGAGAAGGGCATTTGCTCCCACCGCATCGGCGCCGGCCTCTGCCAAGTTCCCCACTGCAAGGGAGTGTTGGTAGGTACCCGGCGCCTCGAGAGACAGTCGCTTGAGCAGGGGCAGATTCTGGTTGGAGAGTTCGAGGAGCCGGGTGTCGGTGGTCACCCCGAAGAGCCCCTCCAACACCGGCAGGAGAAAGGAAACCACCCCTACGGAAAGAGGTCCACCGATGAAGGCGCAGCCTGCAGCAACGACCATCGTAGCCGGCGCATTCGGTAGACCGCGAAAAAGCTCCAGGACGAGCATCAACACCACGTTGGCAAGACCCACAAGCGCGCCCACCCGACTCAACGAGGCACGATCTTTGGAACGCTGGGTCGCGAGGGCGCCGATCATCCCCGACGCGAGGGCGAAAACCGCCATCGAAAAATCACCACCGAGGAGCACCCCCGCTACGCCCGCGCCACACACGGCAAAAAGCACCGCTGGCTGCAGCCCCATGAGAACCAACACGGTCACCGGCCCGGCGGCGAAGGGCAATCCCCACTGAAACACTTCCACGGAGGATGGCAACGGACCCTGAGCGTTGAACGCGATGGCGCCGGCCAGAAACAGACCCAGCCGGTCGAGGGCGGCGAAGAGGAAGACCAGGATGTAGATCATCGAAAGCAGCCGCCGCGCGTCCTGGGGTCCGCTGAAACGGCGCAGCACCGGCCACCAACCCACGACCATCAAAGTCGCAAGCAGGGCGATTCCCGCTATCCTTGCAGTCTTTGCGAGGTCCTGGCGTTGCCGCCGCAGCACCCTGAGGGTCTCGGCCACCTCGAAGGTGACGGTGTCGCCGCGGCGGATCAGGACCTGGCCTCTTCGCAGCATCCGCGAGCGCGCAGTCACCTTGTCCGCTGCCGCGCGCTGGCGCTGGGTCGTTTCTCCACGACTGAAGACCAGGTTGGGAACCAGGTTGGCCTCGAGAAAGGCCACGGTGGCCTTGATCCAGCGCCGTGCCACCACAGGCTGCTCAAGGAGCCGGGCCCGCAACGCTTCCTCCAGCCCCGTACGCATGTCGATCGCCTCGGACAGCCTTTCCAGGGGAACAATCCTCTCGCTGCCGGAGGCCAGATTCCGGAGGGCCACGCCCCGCTCACCTCGGCGCTCGAGGGCACGACGGTCGTCAAGGAGAGGGGCCCGATACACCTGGCTCACAACCTCCACCAGGGCGGACTCCAGCTCCCCGGAGCACCCATCGGAGTCGAGAACCCCCTGCATTTCGTCTGTGATCCGCAGGTCGGTGAGGGCGGCCGCGCTCGCCACTTCGTCCCCCTCCCCCGCGAGGCGGTCGCGACAGGCCGCGAAGAGAATGTGCAGCTCTTCCTCCGCCTCCACCCGTAACCGAGGTTCAAGATCGTAGACCGGGATCACCGAGGACCGGGCCTCCTCACGAACCGCCTCCGTCGCCGCCTCGTCGGGAAGACTGAGGTCGTAGGGCACGACAAGGTCGAATCCGGCGACGTCGCGCGGCTGCCAGTCCGGCGGTCCGCCTCCTACCCGCGGCAGCACCATCCACGTGCAGCCGACGATCGCCACCACAGCCCACAGCACGGGACGATCGAGCAACCTGTCCCACCAGCCCGCGCGCTCTTCGAGCCCACGCTGGATACGGGTCACCGCCGCTCGCGACTCCGGTCGATTTGGGCCGTTCCCCTTCATCTCTTTTCGCCGTTCTCCGCCCGCGTTCTCTGCGCCTCCCAACGCGCGTACCGATCCACCACCTGTTGCACCAGGGGATGACGTACGACGTCGCGCTGGGTGAAGCTGATGAAGGCAAAGCCCTCGGCCCCGTCGAGGATCTCCAGCGCCTCGACGAGACCCGATGATCGCGCTTCGGGCAGGTCGATCTGGGTAATGTCTCCGGTGATCACGGTCTTGGAGTGGAATCCAGTCCGGGTCAGGAACATCTTCATCTGCTCGTGAGTGGTGTTCTGAGCCTCATCGAGGATGATGAAGGCATCGTTCAGGGTGCGCCCCCGCATGAAAGCGAGCGGCGCGATCTCGATCACCTGACGTTCGACCAGCTTGGCCACCTTTTCGTAGCCCAGGATGTCGTAGAGGGCGTCGTACACCGGCCGGAGGTAGGGGTTGATCTTCTCCTCCAGATCACCCGGAAGGAAGCCGAGGCGCTCACCGGCTTCCACCGCCGGACGCACGAGAACGATTCGTCGCACCTGCTTGTCCATCAGGGCGGCAGCAGCCAGCGCCACTGCAAGATAGGTCTTTCCGGTGCCCGCAGGGCCGATGGTAAAGACGTAGTCATGGGTGTAGACCGATCGGATGAAACGACGCTGGTTGAGGCTGCGGGGGACAACGTACCGCTTGAGGGTGACCGGAATCGAGGCGTCGAGGAAGAACTCGACCAGATCGATCCCAATATCCTCCTCGAGCACCCTCACCCCGGTCCGATACTCGTCCTTGGAGACGGCCCCACCCGAGGACAGAAGGCGGTCGAAGGACCCCAGCAGGCGAGCAACGATGCGTTCCGCCCCCGAATCCCCGTCCAGGGTCACCTCGGGGCCGCGGGCGCTCACGGTGATGTCGAGCCGTTGCTCGAGGTAGCACAGGTTCTCGTCCCGCGTTCCGAAGAGCTGCTCGAGGTTGGCCTCGCTGACAGTTAGGCGCTGCATGAGATCCTCATCCATCCATCGCGGGAGGACGGCGAATGTTGCGCGCAACCGAAGTTTCGGGCGCAGCGATGAGCTTTGCCAGCTCGCGGATAAGTGAGTAATCGAGCCACATCGTCATCCCCGAATCGCACACCTTAGAACTTCGTGGACGGAAGGTCAATTCTCCCCCTCAACCGTCCGATCGCGGACGCCATTCCGTCTCGGGAACTCCAGAGCGGGCGTTGAGGAAGCGGGCAAGGACGAAAAGGGTGTCCGAGAGCCGGTTGAGGTAGGGCATCACACCTGGTGGCAGACCTCCCTCCAGCCCCTCCACCGCGGTCACCCTTCGCTCCGCGCGCCGGCATACCGCCCGTGCCAGGTGGGCCAGGGCAGCGGCTCGGCTACCGCCCGGCAGAATGAACGCGGTCAACGGCTCGAGCTCGGCGTCCATGGCGTCGATCCAGCTCTCGAGCCCTGATGCGCTCCATGCGTCAGGGTCGTGGACCACAGCTCCACCAGGATCAGCAAGAGCGCTGCCCACTGCAAAGAGCGTTTCCTGGATCTGTGCAAGGCGCTCCCCCACCTCCTCGGGAAGGACCTCGCTCCGTAGCACCCCAAGCACTGAGCTGAGCTCGTCGACCGCACCGTAGGACTCGACGAGAGCGTGGTCCTTGCGCACTCTGCCACCCGAAAGGAGCGAGGTCTCGCCCTCGTCTCCGGCACGCGTGTACACCTTCATTCCGCCATTCTACTGAAACTCATACCGATCTTCGCGCGCGGCGCGCCTTTCATACTCCTCGGGAAAGCTCCTACAAGCCGTTGTGCTAATCTTTGAATGGGTCCGCTCGGATCACGGAGGATGGTTGGTGGAGCTCAAAGAGCTGCTCATGTTCATGACCAAAAAGGGGGCTTCGGACCTCCATCTGAAGCCTATGCGCCCGCCTCTTCTGCGTATTCAAGGCCGCCTCATCCCGATCAAGGCGAATCCCATGCCGCCGGATGAGGTAGAGGAATTGATCGGCGAGATCCTCACTCCTGCCCAGCGCAAGAGATTCGACAGCCACCAAGCGGTTGATCTCGGCTACGGAGTCCCGGGAGTCGCGCGTTTCAGGTGCAATATCTTTCTGCAGCGCGGAACTATGGCCGCTGTTTTCCGCCGCGTGCCTTTCGAGATTATGAACGTGGAGGAGCTCAACCTCCCCACCGTCATCGACAGCTTCACCGACTACCCCGGTGGGTTGGTCCTCATTACGGGCCCGACCGGCTCCGGAAAGTCGACTACGTTGGCGGCGATGATCAAACGAATCTCAGAGGCGCGACCGTGCCACGTAGTGACCGTCGAAGACCCCATCGAGTTTCTCTTCACCGACGACAAGGCCACGATCTCCCAACGTGAGGTGGGTACCGACACCCCGTCGTTCCACGAGGCGCTGCGAAACTGCGTACGCCAGGATCCCGACGTGATCATGGTCGGCGAAATGCGCGACCTGGAGACCATGGCTACAGCCATCACAGCCGCCGAAACCGGACACCTCGTTCTCTCCACGCTCCACACCAACAACGCCGCCCAGACCGTGGACCGCATCATCGACGCCTACCCGGTGGATCAGCAGCAGCAGATCCGCGGCCAGCTGGCTTTGGTGCTGCGGGCGATCGTTTCGATGCAGCTGGTCCAACGCAAGGACGGCAGCGAGCGTCTGCCTGCCTGCGAGATCCTGGTCAACTCGCCGAAGATCTCCAAGCACATCGAGAACGGGGAGATCAAGGAAATCCTCGAGGAGATGGAGAACTCGGTCAGCTTCTACCACATGCAGAGCATGAATCAGTCCCTGATCTCTCTGCTCGCCCACGACGAAATCACATATGAGCAGGCAACCGATGCCTCCAAC
>DAOWFV010000224.1 GCA_030637805.1 Acidobacteriota bacterium
CTCGGCCTCATCGAAAAGCTTCGACCAATGCGGCTTTACCGCAGTTCTCAATTTTGAATTTTGAATTCTTAATTGAGAATTGAGAATTATCCCAGCGGTAACACGAACCTACCAATGGTAAGCACCGCCAGGGTCGTCAACGCCGCGCCCGCAAGGTTAAGCCAGATCCCCTCGCGAAACAGATCGTGGGCCGACACCCGACCCGAGCCGATCACGATCGCATTCGGGGGCGTCGCCACCGGCAGCATGAAGGCGCAGGACGCCGATACCGTGGCGGGCACCATCAGCAGGTAGGGGTGGACGCCGAGAACCCGCGAAAGCGCCGCCATGACCGGCATCAGGAGGGTGGCGGTAGCGGTGTTCGAGGTGAGCTCGGTAGCGCTGGTGGTGATCACGCAGATACTCAGGACAACAAGCGGCAAGGGCAGCACCGCCAGCCCGTGCAGGCTTGCGGCGAGCCAGTCGTCGAGGCCGGAGGCTCGGACGCCGTCGGCAATCGCAAAACCGCCGCCGAAGAGCAACAGCACCCCCCAGGGCACACCGTGTCGAACCTCGTCCCAGGCAATCAGGCGGCGGCCGTCGCCGGCGCCCGATGGGAGAAGAGTGGCTAGAATCGCCGCTGCGATCGCCGGCACCGCGTCGGTCACCAGCTTGGGATCGGGAAGGAGCACGCTCCAGCCAGGGATCGACAGCGAGCCGAAGTCGAACCCAGCTCGGGTGACCCAGGCGACCGCGGTGAGGGTGAAGAGCACGGCCACCCGCCGCTCGTGGCTGCTGAGCGGACCGAGCGCCCTGCGTTCCGCAGCCAAGCCTGAGCCGTCCCCGCGCCCCGACGGCAGGCCCCGGCCGAGCTGCAGCCCGACGACCGGTAGAAAGAGCAGCACGAAGGGCACGCCGAAGAGCATCCATCCGCCGAAGCTCAGGGGCTCGAGCCCCGGCAGCAGGTTGGGCGCCATGCCCGCGAGCACGAGATTTGGGGGCGTCCCCACCAGGGTGCCGATGCCGCCGATGGAGGCGCCGTAGGCCACCGCCAGCATCAGGCGCATGGGCGCCCCGGGGTGTTCGATCCGCGAGGCCACACCGGCCGCAATAGGGAGCATCATCAGGGTGGTGGCGGTGTTCGAGAGCCACATCGACAGGGCCGCAGAACTGAAGAGGAAACCCCATACCAGCCGTCGCGGCGCGGTGCCGATGGCGTCCAGGATCGCCAGGGCGAGACGGCGGGGGAGGCCGGACCGCTTCACCGCCAGCGCGAGGATGAAGCCGCCGAGAAAGAGAAAGACCATGTGGTTGGAGTAGTTGGGAGCGACGTCCGTGACCCCGCGTATGGCAAAGAAGGGGAAGAGAACCAGGGGCATCATCGCGGTCACCGCCAGCGGGGCGGCCTCCGTCACCCACCACACCGCCATCCAAAGGACGACCGCGGCCACGCGTTTGGCGCCCCCCGTGAGGTCGCCGGTCGGCATCAAGAGCAGGAGCAGAAAGATCGCCGGGCCAAGCACGCGTCCGATGGCTGCCGCCTTCGTCCGACTAGCCTGCATATCTCACCAGGTTCCGTCGGGAGGGCGGCGGGGTGCCGTGCGCAGTGGTGTTTTCGACCAGAGGCCCGGCCGGAGCCCCCAGTATCGCCCGCCGATGGGGCTCGTGAGCCGAGGTCAAGGCGCGAGGAGGGAGTCGATGCCCGAGCATCATCGACGACGAGCAACGAAGAGATCGGCCACGACCCCCATCGGCCCGAAGGGTTGCGGCGGCATGGCTCCGTCTTTGTCGTTGCCCCTCCTCGGCGATGGAGCGCCATCGCCGTCGTCGCGGCGCCTAGAAGCCGGACCCATGGCGCTCGCAATGGACGACGCTGGGGGCTCCGGCCGGGCCTCGTAGGGGGCGGAGGCGTACTCGACGGTACGTCGAGCACCCCGAGGCGAGAAAACGACGCTGGGTGCGGTGCATCGCCGGCCGCAGCAGGAAGCTGGTGAGATGTGCAGGCTAACCTCCATCTCGGCCCCGCCCCGGCCACCAACGGTAGGTCTCCATATCCAGAGTGCCGTCGGCGCGGAATTCGATTCCCTCTCCCTCCAGGAGAGATCGCTGCAGACCCTTGGGAAAATCGGGCAGGCGGTCGGTGGAGCAGCCGCCGGAGGCGTTGACCACCCGCTGCCAGGGCAGGCCCTCCGGGCAGCGGTGGAGCATCCACCCCACCGCCCGTGGCGACAGGCGCGCGTCCATCAGCTCGGAGATCTGTCCGTAACTCATCACCCGGCCAGAGGGGATCCGGCGAACCAGGGCGAAGACCTCCTCCTGCGCGCGCAGGCGCTCACCCTGGATCTCGCCGTGGACTCGTTTCATGGCCACCGCGCCACCCTACCATCACCCGAAAGGTTTGAGTTTTGAGGTTTGAGTTTTGAGTTTTCGGCGCGCGGAGGCGGCGAGGTAGTCGGGGCGATCTACCCGCGTTTGGGCGCGCTGATTTCGGGCAGGACGATGATAGAAAGGTCGCGTCAGACGAGACGTGCCATGTACGCGATTGTGTCCAAGGCATCGATCATAGGCAGACCCGTGAATCACAATCGCGCTACGTGGCAATTCACGGGACGGGCGACGACAGAAGTCCGCGTCACCTACCGGCAGCGCGCATCCGGAGTTTAGAAACGTGCGCTCGTTCGGAGGTGCCTGAGGTGCCTGGCATCCCGGCATGACGTTGTCCTCAACGTCATGGCGGCGTGCCTGGTATCCTCTCGGGGAGCGCGACGATAGAGGACCGCGCTGAAATCGGCAGCGCTCTTCTGAACATCGGGCTCGGGCACGAAGACGGGACCGCGGTACCATGAAGCGTGTTTGCCCAGGTCGCGATTCCCCGCTCGGCTCCCGGGGCCCTCACCTACCTCGTTCCCGAGCACCTTGAAGTCTTCGCCCTGCCAGGGGTGCGTGTCCGGGTGCCTCTGCGCAAGCGAGTCGCCACCGGTATGATCGTCGAGGTCTCCGATCAATGCGATCTCAATCCAGAAGCGGTCCGCCCGTTGATAGAGATCCTCGATCCCGAGCCCCTGCTCCCCCCTCATCTCTCCTACCTCGCCGATTTCATCACCACCTACTACCGCTGCCCCCTCGGCGACACCCTCGCCGCCATGCTTCCCGCCAAACTGCTTCGGGCCGACGGAGAGTCCGCCCAGCTGACCGCCGCCGGAGCCACCGCCGACCCTGCGAGCCTGCCGGCGAAGCAGGGCGCGGTGCTTGCCGAGCTGCAGGGGTCGGGCCGGCTCGGTGTGCCGGCGCTCCTGGCGCGTGCCGGCGCCGCCAGCCGCAGCCCCCTCGACGCCCTCGTGGAGTCGGGCCTTGCCACCTTCCGCCGCCGACGCCGCGACCGCGCGCCCGAAGCTGAGGTGGCCGCGGTAAAACTGCCCGAAGCGCCCATCGAGGAACTCCTCGAGCGTTGCCACCGCGCTCCCCGCCGCCGCGAGGTGTTGGAGTGGCTCTCCGAGCAGGGACGCCCGGCCCTCGCGTCCGAGGTCTGCTCGGAGGTGGGCTGCTCACCTGCCACCCTGCGGGCGATGGCCGCGAGCGGGCTCTTGATTCGCTTCCACCAGCCGCCGCCGCGCCGCCCGCGATGGGTGCTGCGACCCGCGGACGATGACCTGGTTCTCACCGACGAGCAGCAAGAGGTCGTCGACGCCGTCGGGGACGCCGTCGCCCACGGAGGTTACGCTCCCTTTCTTCTCGAGGGAATCACCGGTTCGGGCAAGACCGAGGTCTACCTGCGTTGCCTCGAGGCGGTGCTGGCGAGGGGGCGCAGCGGCGTCGTGCTGGTTCCAGAGATCGGTCTCACCCCGGCCGCTTCGGGTGCGGTGGAGCGCCGTTTCGGTTCCAGGGTCGCGGTGCTCCACTCCGCCATGTCGGACGGTGAGCGCTGGCGGGAGTGGCACCGAATCCGGGAGGGAGAGGCGCGGGTCGCGGTCGGTCCGCGCTCGGCCCTCTTCGCCCCCTTCTCAGACCTCGGTCTGATCGTCGTGGACGAGGAGCACGACGGCGCCTACAAACAGCAGGAGGCGCCTCGCTACCACGCCCGGGACCTGGCGCTGGTCACCGCGCAGCATCTCGACGTGCCGGTGATCCTGTGTTCGGCCACGCCGTCGGTTGAGGCCTCGGCCCTCGTTGAACGCGGTCTCGCCGTTCATCTGCGCCTGACCCGACGCGTGGCAGGGGGCAAGTTGCCCTCAGTCGAGCTCGTCGATCTGAGGGCCGAGCCGCCGGAGCAGGGGGAGCAGGGGCGAACCCTCTTCTCCCGCCGCCTGCGTGAGCTCCTCGCCGAAACCGTCGACCGGGGGGAGCAGGCGATCCTGCTCATGCAGAGACGGGGATGGGCGCCGATCCTGCTCTGCAGGGACTGCGGCCACCGCATCCAGTGCCCGGCATGCTCGGTCTCACTCGTGGTCCACCGTCGAAGCGGGGGTCTCCGCTGCCATTACTGCGATCACCACGAGCAGGTTCCGAACCACTGCCCGGGC
>DAOWFV010000227.1 GCA_030637805.1 Acidobacteriota bacterium
GGACCGCTTCCGCGAGCTGCTCGACGACGCCAAGAAGAATGACGACGGGAAGAGGCCGATACGGGATATCGATCTAGACTAGATAACGAATTAGGAATTAGGAATTAGGAATTAGGAATGACCGGCGCGCAAAAACGATCAGGGTTATGGCAGCCTACTGCCCGCGTTTGGGCGCGTTGGCACAGCTGTCATCCTGAGCGAGCGGAGGCCCAACGGGCCGGAGGGAGTCGAAGGATCCCCCGAAGCAGGAGACAGGCTGGAATATCAGCACTCTCCTACTTCGGGGGATCCTTCGACTCCGCGCCCGGGACGCTCCGCTCAGGATGACAGATTTTCCGGGTCAAGCCTCTGCAGGACGCTCCGGCGATGAGCCGCTGACTTCGAGGCGGTCTTCTGCCATCGCGCTCCCCGAGAGAGCCCCCCCTGACAATGTTTGGGACCCATCCGGGATAGGCCGCCGCAGCAGCCACGTTCCCAAAATTGTCAGGGACGGGGTCCTATATAAGAAAGAACGAGCACGGGTATGGCTCTACGTGCCTGCCTTCGTGGCTCCGGACGGATCGCCACCCGTGCTCGTTAGCCATACGCGCCGTCTGATAAGGACCTCGCCAGAATGGCTGATAGAGGCTCGACGACGCGCGGCATGGTCATTTTACTTCAGGGAGGTGCCGAGGTGAAAGAACCGGAGATCAGAATTGTTGGTTTCGACTGTGCCGAGGACGAGCATGTTGCGGTACTGCTTGACGAGCACGGGGCGTTTGAGAGCCGATCGGGTGTGGTGAATCGGAGAGACCATGTCGAGGCGGCCGTGGCTCAGCTGATGCTCAAGATCGGGCCGAATGCGCAGCTTGTGGTCGTGGTGGAGTCGAAGCGCTCTCACGGCCGTGTTGTCGCTGACGTAGCGAAGGAGCTTGGCTGTGAGGTGTGGCAGGTCAACACAGTAGCCCTCAATCACTACAGAGACCTGGAGGGTCAGCCGCGGAAGGACGACGAGTGGGATGCCTATCTGGGTGCGCGGATGGTGTATTTGCGGATGGGTGGGTGTCGTGTGGTGATCGAGACTACCGAAGAAGAGCGAGCCCTCTCACGCCTGACCCGGACGTATAGCCGCATGACAGACGACCGCAAGCGCCAGGTCGCGCGGCTGCGTTCGGTGCTGTTGGAGCTGGCGCCGGAGACCCTACACGCTGAATGGCAGGGGCCTCAGCCGGGCAGCAAGGCGACGCTGTATCTGTTGGAGCGATGGCCAGGCTTCGAGGGCCTGGAGAAGGCCCAGCTGCGCAGCATCGAGAAGATCCTGCACAAGTGCCGTTACGGGTCGAAGGCGGCCCATGTGGCGAAGCTGATTCGCAGCATGGCACGGCGGATCGACATCGCTGCTGAAGAGCGGTCGGCCTTCACTTTGGAGATCAGCTTTCTGGTGCGCCAGATCCAGGCCTGTAACGAGTCCGTGGACCAGGTGTACGCTGAGATTTCCGGTCGCGTCAAGCGCCATCCTGTGGGGCAGAAACTGCTCGAGATGCACGGGATTGGTCCGGTGATCGCCGGGGTCCTGGTGTCAGAGCTGCTGCCCGTCGCGCGCACCTCGACCGAGCCGAAGTGTGCTACCTACTCGGGTGTGACCCCGCTCGCGAGGAAGAGCGGTAAGAGCCTCGACAAAGACCGACTGACGCAAGGGGTCAACAAGCGGGTCCTGCACGCCCTGTACACGTCCTCAGTCGTTGCCAACAAGAACAGTGCCGTGGACCGAGCCTACTACCAGAAGAAGCTCCGTGACTACTCAGACCATCTCTAACCGCCCGTGGCGGCATTCATCGCCCTTTCCCGCCAGCGGCACAAGGTCATCCACAAGCTCATGACCACCGATGCCCGATACGACAAAGAAACCCTCATCGCCCGGCATCTCGAGCGCATCGAACAGGTGCGCGCCGCTGCCGCATGAAGGTCATGGCGCTCCCGGGCTATGACTCTGACGGCCTATGGAAAGCCGGCTGCCGCCTTCCCACAGCCCTTGGAAAACCCTGCGGGTTTCCCACAGACTCACAGCCCCGACGACGAAATTCACCCTTGACTCTTTATAGAGGCACGTCCGGTCATCGCGCCCTTTTCCGAACCCAAGACTCAACACTCGCCATTCTCCTCGTGCCCTTCGCGGTCCGGTACAGGAGTTGCATAACAAATCGCGAGGTCGATGATGGTGAATCGCCGCAGGGTGTTCTACCATGAGTTCCAGGTGAGAACCATCAATCCGTGGTCAGGGCGGAGATTCGAATCTGGTTCACCTTTGGGATTTCGCGAATGGACTGGCGAAAGGCGGAGACGGAGTATGAAGCCTCACGGCCCCGTGTACACCTTGCTGTGCACGACTGCGGTCTGTGCCGCCGGCGTATTGATCGGGAGCTGTAACTCCCACGGCGGCCAGAGCATGAACCCAGAGGAGCAGGACTGGAAGATGCAGCGCGAACAGATGGTCAGTCAGCAAATCGAAGCCCGCGGCGTCAAGGACCCGCTGGTTCTCGAGAGCATGCGCGGCGTGCAGCGCCACCTTTTCGTTCCGGAGAACTTCCGCGATGCCGCCTACCACGACTCGCCGCTGCCCATTGGGGACGGGCAGACCATTTCCCAACCCTACATCGTGGCCCTGATGACCGAGCTCCTCGAGGTCAGTCCCGGCGCGAAGGTGCTCGAAATCGGCACCGGTTCGGGCTACCAGGCGGCGGTCCTCGCGGCCATGGAGGTCGAGGTCCACTCCATCGAGATCCGACCCCGCTTGTGCGAGCACGCGACCTCCACCCTGGCCGAGCTCGGCTATGCGTCGGCCCATGTGCGTTGCGGCGACGGTTATGGCGGGTGGCCCGAGGAGGCGCCCTTTGATGGGATCATCGTTACCGCCGCCCCGGAACGTATCCCGGATCCCCTGCTCGAACAGCTGGCGGAGGGCGCCAACATGGTCATCCCGGTGGGCGACTTTTACCAGGAGTTGAAGGTCATTACCCGGACGCCCGAGGGATTCGAGGAGCGATCGGTGATCCCCGTGCGCTTCGTGCCAATGACCGGTGAGATAGAACGGCAAGAAACGCGATAGGTGCCACGGTCAATCTCCTGGCTCAATTCCGGCGCTCGCGCCCGTAGGGCTCGAGCGCCGGAATTGAAATTTCGGTTATAGTTTCACTCCTCTGGGGAGTCGGTATGTGCGGGATCGTTGGCGTCATCAGCAGCGAGGGGAGGTCGGTTGTCGGCGACATCGGCAACGGCGCCCACTTCCTCCAGCATCGTGGACCTGCCTATGCAGGCCTCTTCCTTTTCGATCCCACACACCGCCGAGCCACCCTCGAGAAGGGGGAGGGGCTCGCGGACGATATTTTCAAGCAGCTCGGTCACCTGGAGGGTGACCTCGGTATCGCCCAGACCCGCTACAAGACCTTCGGCGCCGGCGGAGTCGAAAACGCGCAGCCCTTCTTCGACCCCCTCACGGGCATCGCCTTGGCTCACAACGGTCACATCACCAACGTATCGCAGATCGAGGCGGAGCTCGGAGAGCGGAATCAGGCGCTGGCTGCGAACTGCGACGCCGAGGCCCTGCTTCGGGTCCTCAGCCTGTGGTTCGAGCATTTTCGGAGCAGCGATCCCGACGCCGAGGAAAAGGAGGCCGTGTTTCGTGCCATCACCGAAACCCAACAACGGGTGACCGGCGCATTCTCGGCGGTCGCGGTGACGCCAACTGGTCTTTATGCATTCCGCGATCCCCACGGCTTCCGTCCGATGGTGCGCGGCCGCCGCACACGCAGCGGCGGCAATACCCTGATGATCACATCCGAGACCCTCGCCCTCGAGCAGAATGGGTTCCAGGTGGAGGAAGAGGTGCCGCACGGGGCCGCCTTGTTCGTCGGCCGCAATCTCGAGGTCGATGAACGCATCCTCATCCAGCGCGATCCGCGCCCCTGCGCCTTCGAGCTCATCTACTTCGCCGACGTGGAGTCGGAAATGATGGGCAACAGCATTCGCAGCTACCGCTGGCGGGCGGGACGGGTCCTGGCAAATCATTTGATGGCGACCGCCCCCGAGTTGGTGAAGGAGATCGACCTCGTGGTCCCGATTCCACACTCGCCGATCCCGGGTGCAGAGGCGTTCGCCCAGAAGCTCGAGAAAGAGTTCGAAGACACCGCCATCCAGTACGCGACACCGGTTTCCAAGTATCGCTACGGCGGTCGGATCTTCATGGAGGAAACCCAGGAGGCGCGGGACGAAGCCGCGATGCTCGACTTCCGGGTCGACGCCAAGGCGGTCAAGGGGCGGAACATATTCCTGGTCGACGACAGCATCGTTCGCGGAACCAACGCAGCTCATATCGTTCGCGCCTTCCGCGCCGCCGGCGCGAAGAAGATCTTCTTCGGCACCCTGTGGCCGATGGTCATCGACTCGTGCTTCCAGGGCATCAACACACCGACCCAAAAGGAGCTCATCGGCGCGCGCTTCAACGGCGACACCGACGAGGTGCGGATGGAGCTCGGCGTTGACGCGCTCTACTACATGCCGGAAGAGGTCTTCGTGGAGAACGTGATCAGATCGGCGCCGGCATGCATGGCGTGCACCACGGGCAAGCGGGCGGTGAAGTTCGAGCACGCGGGACCCGTCCTCCCGCCGGTCTGCTGAGTCCGGCACGACTGCCGCGACACCAGCCAGCCAAACTCCTCGGAAAACTGCGAAGAAACCAAGACACTGAGAGGGCCTTAAGAAACCCACAGATCACACAGATTTACACAGATATTCACAAAGAGGGAACGCAGAGACGCAGAGGACGATCTCCAAGCGAAGCGGCCGGGCGCTGCGCGGTCTGATGACCGCTTGCTGGGAGCGAGGACGGGGCCGCTCCGAACGCAAGCGTTCGTCTCTTCTCCCTTCCTCGCTCCGTGCCGCGCCTGCGGCGCGGCTATCCGGCCTCGAATATCGAGCGGATCGATGATGACCGTTTTTGATCTTCCTAATCTGTGTTGATCTGTGTGATCTGTGGGCTTCTTTTCCGCTGGCGCGGTCAATCGAGCCCGAGTTCGGCTCGGCAGGCGTCGAGGACCTGGTCGTGGATGGCGCTGTTGGTCGCGACAATGCCGCGGTGGTTGGCGAGCAGGCGTCCGTGTGAGAAATCCAACGGCCTGCCATCGAGGTCGGTGACCCGGCCGCCCGCCTCCTCTATGACCACCACGCCGGCGGCGTGGTCCCACACCTTCTCGCGGTAGCTGGTATCGCGGGGGAGGCGCAGGTAGATCGAAGCCTCGCCGCGCGCTACCACCGCATACTTGCACTGGCTGTCGATTCGGTAGGGGGGCGCACTGATGCCGAGGCGCTCCGCGATGCCGGCCTGCACCGAGTGAGCGGCGTGGGCCGCCACCACCGACTCGCACACCACCGCAGCGGCGGGATCGGTGATCGCGTCCACGTGAATGGCACCGCCGATCGCTCCGTCGAGAGAATGACTCAGCGCGCCGTTGCCGCGAACAGCGCTGAACAGCGAGCCGCGGTCGGACACCTGTTGCACGGCGGGCAGGTTTGGACAGCCGAGAACGCCGATTGCCACGGTTCCGTGGACTACAAGCGCCAGCGCCACCGCGTACTGATCGCCGCGCAGGAAGCCCTTGGTGCCGTCGATCGGGTCGAGGACCCAGTAGCGTCCGCTGCCGCCTCCCGGGTGGTCGCCCCTGTTCAGCGCCCCGGTCAACTCGTCCCTGCTCAGGGAGGCGAAGTGCTTCCGCACCTGCTCGAGCACGCGATCGGTCATGTCCGGCGAGCCGGCGAGCGCCGCAGAGTCCTCCTCGGCAAGCAGGGGATCATCCGGAAACTCCTGCGCCAGCCGAAGGCTGACCACCACCTGAGCTGCGAGATCGGCGAGAGTTACCGGCGAGCGGTCGTCTTTGGTGAGCGCGTCACCTGCCGCGACGATGCCCTCCTGGACCCGGCGGGTCAGATCGCAAACCTCGGCGACAATCTCGACAGCGATTTCCCGTTCCGATTCGTACATGGCCGGCAAGTGTAGCAGGAGGAGAATTAGGAATTAGGAATTAGGAATTCGGAATTATCGGCGCGGGAAAGCGACCTGAGGGCTTGGTGCGTGAAACCCGCGCTTGGGCGCGTCGACCGGACGTCCCCGTCCCTGACGATTTTGAGAGCACCTCGTTTGGGCGCGCCGTTTCGGAGGTGCCTGGCATCCCGCCATGACGTTGTCCTCAACGTCATGGCGGCGTGCCTGGCATCCTCTCGGGCAGAATGCTCATTGGATGGTCACGTTGATTGTCAGAAGCGCCTTACACGAACACCGACCACAGAAACGGGCACGAAAACGGGCGCAATAATGAGAAGATGTTCCCAGATGGCGGACTCAACGAACGACGCGAGTGTCCTTGACTGGCGCCTTTACGCCGACGCCACCTGTGCAGGCCTTTCGGTTTTGATTCCCCTGCCGCTTGTCGACATCGTTTTCGAAACCACCTTCAGGCGTCGCATCCCGGGGACCATCGCCAGGGTCAGGCGGAGCAATTTTTCCCCCGACGTCCGACGGAGGCTCGGCCGGGGCCTCGACGGACCGCTGTCGCCTTCCGGCTGTCTCGCGATCGGCCTGGCTGCCGTCAAGTATGTGCTCCGCAGGATCTGGCGGAAGATCATCTACATCTTCGCGGTCAAGGACGCGGCCACGGCGCTCACCGAGTACTGGCACCGCGCATTCCTGATCGACCACATGGTCCGCGCCGGCCACCTCGAACCCGGGGTGGACACCGACCTCGCCCTGCGGGTGTCCATGGACGTGCTCCGCGACATCGACCCGAGCCCGCTGATGGGAATGGCCCGCCAGACGGTCGCCAACGTCCACCACGTGTTCCGCCTCCTGGTGCGGGCGCGCCGCCTGGGTGCGGCCGAGGTCACACGATCACTGGGCGAGGTGCTGTCGTCGCACTGGAGGATGGCAGAAGGCTCGTTGGAGGATACTGCTCGCCGGTACAACGAACGTTACCGGGCTGAGATCGCTGCACGGAAAACGGGCGGGCCACCACCTGTACAAGAGTCGTCTGACCGGCTTCCTGTGCGGGACATCGAGGCGTGATTCGCTGGGAAGCGATCTGGCGCCGTCATCCAACCGCCTACACCGTTCGGTGGTATAAACTAACGGGCCGTAAGGTGCCGGTGCCCGTCAGCCAGCCACCGGATGCCAGTTCTTGAAGTGCCCGGCAGTCGTATCGGTAACCAGAAAGGGCACATGAGTGGGCGTCTTCCGAAGCAAATCTGCGGCACCCCATAACGGCGGGGCCGAAAAGAACCGTCGTCTCCACGTCGGTTGTGGAACCGAGGTCATGCCCGGGTGGACTAACATCGATGTGCAGGACCTGCCGGGTGTCGATATCGTTCTGGACGTCACTCAGGGGTTGCCGTTTTCTGACGTCGACTTTGTTTACTGTGAGCATTTCATCGAGCACCTCCGCTTCGACCAGGGATTCAGGTTCCTCGAGGCGTGCTGCGAGGCTCTCTCTGATGGAGGTGTCCTGCGTCTGTCAACGCCAAATCTCGACTGGGTATATCTTACCCATTACTGCGCTGGGTCTTGCGATGTCCCGAAGCGGATTTCCGACACATTCATTCTAAATAGAGCCTTTTACGGATGGGGCCACCAGTTCCTTTATAGCCGAGAGGTCCTCGTTGAGGTTCTCGACGCAGTCGGATTCCGGAATATCGTCGAGTGCGAGTATGGGGAGAGCACCCGCCCGGTACTCCAGAATCTGGAAAAACACGAGCGCTACGGGGCCACTCCAGACCTGCCGGATGTGCTGATCTTCGAAGCCGAGAAGACGGGGAACGGGAAGAGAAAGAGAACCACTCGAGACACCATCTTACGGCAGGCGCAAGACGAGTTCCTTCACATGCTTGACTGGAAGATCGAGAAGACTTGATCTGACGATAAGAGGATTCCAGGATTGGGTGTGCGAAGGGTCTCCGCTCCACCGATGACCATGCTGGCTTTGATCGGCGCGGCGGCATGCGTCCGGGGGGTCAATATCTGAAGGCCGAAGCACGAGTTCCTCGTCGCGCTTCGCCGGGCTGCTGGTATCATCGGGCCGTGGATTCCACACGGCGGAGGGGGAGATGGCATCGCGGTGGGCTAGCCTGCAAATCTCACCAGGGTCCGTTGCGAGGGCGGCGAGGTGCGGTGCTCAGTGGGGTTTTCGACCTGAGGGGCGCGGAGGCGTACTCGACAGTACGTCGAGCACCCCGAGGCGAGAAAACAACGCTGGGTGCGGCGCATCGCCGACCACAGCAGGAGGCTGGTGAGATATGCAGGCTAGTTCGGCGGCGATCGGTGTCCTGGTCTGCGGGGGCCTGATGGCCTGCTCGGGAGATGGACCGGCCGGGGACGATCTCGAGGGGGTTCGCGCGGCCCTACCGATGGAGGTGGCGGGCTGGCGGGCGGTGGACGACGGTGAGGTCTACGACAGCGAGTCGATCTTCGCCTACATCGACGGCCACGCGGAGGTTTACCTGGCCTACGGCATGCGGCGCTGTCTCGCTCGTCGTTACATCGGACCGCAGGGGGAGGCCGACATCGTCGTCGACCTCTTCGAGCTCGACTCGGCCGCCAACGCCTACGGCGTCTTCACCCACGACCGGGATGGTGAGGCGGTCGACGTGGGCCAGGGCGCCCTCCTGCGCCCCGGCTGGCTATCCTTCTGGAAGGGGCCCTGGTTCGGCTCGATCTACGCCGAGGGGGAGAGCGAGGCCTCGCTGATCGCGGTCAACGCCCTGGCGCATGCTGCGGCCGACGCCATTTCCGTGGAGGGTGAGGCACCGGATCTGGTGGGCGAGCTCCCGGCCGACGGACTCGATCCGCGCTCGGTGCGTTTTCTCCATACCTGGGAGATCCTCAACAGCGCCCTCTTCGTCGGCGGTGAGAATATCTTCAGTCTGAGCTCCGAAACCGATGCGGTTCTCGGCCGATACAGGCGAGAGGGTGGCGAAGGCTGGATTCTGCTGGTGGAGTACCCGGACGAGGCGACGGCATCTGTGGCGGAGGAGAATGCGCGGGGTGGTGGCTACGAGTCGAGGCGCGACGGGAAACGGCTCGCATTGGTGCTGAAGCCGGCCACACCCGAACTGGCCGACAACTTGCTCGTAAACGCTTTGGGAGGTGCGCGATGAAGGGGAAGAGGCTGAGCCGCAGGGATTTTCTGGCAGCGGGATCGGGCGCCGCAGCGGCGACCCTCCTCGGGGTTCCGCGGCCCGGGGAATCGTCCGACCAGCCATCGAGCCGCGTGGTGTTGGTGCGACACGAGAACGTGCTGGGGGAGGATGGGCAGGAAGACTCGGCGGTCCTCCACGAGATGCTCAACCGGGCCGTGAAGGCACTCATGGGGGAGACGGAGGCAGCCGCTGCCTGGCGCCGCCTGATCTCACCCTCCGATGTGGTGGGTATCAAGACGAATGTCTGGAAGTTTCTTCGGACGCCGCCCGCCCTCGAGAACGCAATTCGAGAGGAGGTGCTGGCGGTCGGCGTCAGACCGGAGGACGTGGCCATTGACGATCGCGGCGTGCCCTCGAACCCCGTATTTCAGCGGGCCACCGCCATCATCAACACCCGCCCGATGCGCACCCACCACTGGTCGGGGCTTGGCACCTCAATCAAGAACATGATCATGTTCGTGCCCCGGCCGGCGGACTACCACGGCGACGCCTGCGCCCCGCTCGGCGCGATCTGGAATCTGCCGGAGGTGAAGGGCAAGGTACGTCTCAACGTGCTGGTGATGCTCACCCCTCAGTTCCACGGTGTGGGGCCCCATAGCTACTCGCCCAAGCACGTGTGGCCCTATCGGGGACTGATCGTTGGCACCGACCCGGTGGCGGTGGATGCAACCGGCGCCCGCATCATCCAGGCCAAGCGAGACCTCTTCTTTGGGGAGGAAAGACCGATCAGTCCTCCGCCCCACCACATCGAGATCGCCGGCGAACGCTACGGGTTGGGGGTCAGCGACCCGGCGCAGATCGAGCTCGTGCGCCTCGGGTGGATGGAGGAGGCGCTGATTTAGCCAGAGAGGATGCCAGGCACGCCGATTCGCCGTCCGCAGTAGACATCCGGTGAGCACGGGTTAGTCGTTGGTGACATAGCCGAGCGCTTCAAGACGCTCGGCGGTTTCGGGGTCGATCTCGTCGGCGCTAAGGGTTGTCCCTCCCTCAACCGGTGTGGCTCTGCCGAGAAGGTGCTCGACGTGAGACTGGAACTCTCCGCGCATTCTCAGAAGCACATCGGCCCGATCGGCGGAGAGATTGGTCTGTTCCATCGGATCGGCGATGATGTCGAAAAGCTCCTCTTTCGGTTCGCTGCCCTTTTCGGGCTGCTTGAACAGGCGGTACTTCCAGCGGGAGTCGCGCACGAGTCCGAAGTTGATCGTGCTGTAGTAAGCGGTCAGAGCAGGGGGGTCCAGACCCTCGATCATCGGGCGGAGACTCACCCCGTCCATGCCGGCAGCTTCTTCCTCGAGGCCGACAAAGTCGAGGATCGTCGGTGCGAAGTCGACCATGCGCACCAGGGCGTCAATCTTCTTGCCCGCGGGCTTTCCAGACGGGAGCTTCAGAATCAGGGGGATGCGGATGAGCTCCTCTTTGAGGCCGGAGATCAGGTGGTGGGTGACGAACCCGTGATCAAGGAATTCCTCCCCGTGGTCGGCAGTCACCATGACCAGCGAGTTGTCCCACAGAGAGTGCTCTTGAAGAGCTTTGAAAAGACGATTGAGCTGGCGGTCGCAGAATCGGATCTCGCCCTCGTAGAGGCCGCGCACGTGGTCGATCAATGTCTCCCGATCGATGCCGCGATCCTTCGGAGAGGGGTACCGCTGCGCCGCACCGAGGTTTCCCTGCTGAGTGTAGAGAAGATGGTAGAGGGTTTCGTTGACCTCCAGATCGGATAGCCGGGTGTAACTTCTTGGGAACTTCCTCGCGAGATGATCGGGGGGCAGGTAGGGGCTGTGTGGTTCCATAAGGTGGATCCACAGGAAAACGGGTCGATCGAGCCCTGCGTCGAGACGAGCCAGCACCCGTCTAATAACAACGTTTGCCGGCGGGTAGCTGCCGATGAAGTGATGGGATCGGGTTTCCCGTTGTCTCTTGAGATAACCGATGAACTCTTGGTACTCGTCAAAGCCCTGGTTGAAGTTATTGGCGATGCTGACATTGGGGTTTGTGTGGAACCCGAGGGTGGTGTAGCCATGGTCACGGAGGATCTCTGCGAGCATTCTCAAGTTGGAACTGATCCCTTGGCGTTCGCTTTCTCCCGGCGACTCGAAGTCGTTGAATCCATGGTGGGTGGACTTCTTCCATTCCTCGATGCCCTCGAAATTCGGGAACAGGCCGGTCATCAACGACGGCATCGACGCCGTCGTGCCCGGAAACGAGGTCACTGCATGGGTGAAGACCACGTTGTCGCGTGCGAGGGCGTCGAGAGTGGGGGAGGTGTGATGGGGGTGCCCCGCGTAAGAAAGGTAATCGGCGCGCAAGGCATCGATGGTGATCAGTACGATATTCGGCTGTGGAGGCGTTGTGTGCTCCGGGGAACAGGCGGCGATCGCGATTCCGGCAAGTACCAGGGCGCTCCGAAAGAAAGCCCTCATTGGATGGAACTCAGTGCGCGCAGCCGTCACAAGAGGGCGGTGCATCAACATGCGCGAACTCTAGCACGGGGGTGGGTCACGGCGCCCGCGGGGCGCCAGTAACGCGCCCTTGCCTGAACTCAAAACTCAAAACTAGAAACTAAAAACTCATCCATGCGTGCACATCCGGTCATCGCGCCCAGGCGCGGGCAACTCGTCTCAATCTACGCGGTCGTTTCCACGCGCCGATTTTTTCGATGATCCGGCGACCACCGAGATCTACACCTTCGCAAACGCTTGCTCGAGGTCGCCGATGAGATCGTCCGCGTCCTCGCAGCCGATCGAGACTCGCACCAGGCCGTCGGTGATGCCCGCTTCGAGGCGGTCCTCCCGGGACATTGCGGCGTGGGTCATCGATGGCGGATGTTGGATGAGGGTCTCGATGCCGCCCAGCGAGACTGCCAGCGTCATCAGCTCGACGTTGTCGAGGAGCCGCGCTCCGGCCTCGATGCCGCCCTTGACCTCGAACGAGATCAGCGATCCTGGCCCGTCCATCTGGCGCTCGGCGAGCTCGTGTTGGGGGTGACTGTCGAGACCCGGGTATCGGACCCACTCCACCTTGGGGTGGGCCTCCAGGAACGGCGCCACCCTGCGGGCGTTGTCCTGGGCGGTACGGACCCGCATGGCGAGGGTCTTGAGCCCGCGCAGGACGAGCCAGGCCTGGTGCGGGTCCATGCACGCCCCGAGGTAGGAGTGGGCGGGCTTGATCCGTGCCCGCAACTCGTCGGTGGAC
This sequence comes from Acidobacteriota bacterium, assembly GCA_030637805.1. Taxonomy (GTDB): domain Bacteria; phylum Acidobacteriota; class Thermoanaerobaculia; order Thermoanaerobaculales; family Sulfomarinibacteraceae; genus Sulfomarinibacter. The sequence goes on from DAOWFV010000227.1 coordinate 12,409, forward strand.
GGCACGATCATTCCTGCCACGACGTCGGTGTGTCCGTTGATGAACTTGGTCATCGAGTGCATCACGATGTCTGTCCCGAGCTCGAAGGGTCGTTGCAGGATTGGGGAGGCAAAGGTGTTGTCCACCAGCATCAGGGCGCCGTGCTCGTGGGCGATCTCGGCGATCGCCTGGAGATCGGAGAGGACCACGGTCGGGTTGGCCGGGGTCTCGACGAAAACCAGGGTCGTCGAGGGACGCAGGGCCGCCCGCACCGCGTCGAGGTCGGAGGTGTCGACAAAGGTCGACTCGATGCCAAAGCGGCTGAAATCTCGCTCCATGACCACCCGCGAAGGGCCGTAGACCGACGAGGTGCCGACCAGGTGATCTCCGGCGTTCATCAGCGCGAAGATCACCGTGCAAAAGGCGCCCATCCCCGAGCCGGTGGCGAGTCCGGCGGCGCCGCCCTCGAGGGTGGCCACAGCCTCCTCGAGGCGGGCGACCGTCGGATTGCCCATTCGGGTGTAAATGAAACCGTCCTCGGCGCCTGCGAACCGATCGGCGCCCTGCCGGCAGTCGGAGAATGCGAAGGTCGAGGTCTGGAATATGGGCGGTGCGACGGCGCCCGTGGCTTCGTCGACGTGCTGTCCAGCGTGGATCGACTGGGTAATGCGGCTGTACTTCTTGAGGTCGTGGCTCATCGGGACTCCTTTCGGGGCGCCGGGACGGTGCCCGCGGCGGGAAAGATACCGCGGATGGGACCTGGTGTCGAGTTGCCGCAAACGATTGTGCGTTTGAACGTTAAAGCGTTTCGATACTGTCTGGGCTATCATTCGGCGGCGGTTGAAGGAGGTGACGGTGGCAGACTCGGGTCTCAAGGTATTGATGATCACCAGCGAGGTCGTTCCCTTCGCCAAGGCCGGGGGCCTTGGCGACATGGTGGCGGCGCTCTCGGCCGAACTTTTCCGCCAGGGTCATGATGTGCGGATCGTGCTGCCCCGTTACTACTCGGTGGACATCGGGCGCCTTCGACGTTTCGGAGATCCTCTGGGCGTCTCACTCGGTCTCGAGGAGGAATGGTGCGCGGTCTATGCCAGCCGCCTTCCCGACACCGAGGTACCGGTCTATTTCCTCGACCACCAGGAGCTCTTCGGGCGCGACGGTATCTATGGCACCAAGGCCGAGCCGGACTTTCACGACAATGTGCGCCGCTTTGCGCTGCTCAGCCGGGGCGCCTTCCAGCTGTGCAGGGCCCACGACTGGTTCCCGGACGTGATGCACGCCCACGACTGGCCGGCCGCGATTGTTCCGGTCTGCCTCTACGCGCGCGAGCAGGAGGGCCCGTTTGCCGACACCGGCAGCGTGCTCAGTATTCACAACCTGGGTCACCAGGGGATCTTTCCCAAGGAGGACTTCGAACATCTTCCTTTGGCGCCGGAGCTTTATCGCAGCGCCGGATTCGAGTCACGGGACGGCCTCAACCTCCTCCAGGCGGGCATCCACAACGCCGACATTCTGACCACCGTTTCGCAGACCTATGCCGAGGAGATCCAAACGCCTGAGTTCGGGTGCGGTCTCGACCGGCTCCTCCGTCACCGAGCGCCCGACCTCTTCGGAGTGCTCAACGGCATGGACTACGAGGTGTGGAACCCGGAGACCGATCTCCACATCCCCGCAAACTACTCCCACGAGGATCTCGCGGGCAAGGCTTTGAACAAGGCCGCCCTCCAGGAGGCGATGGGGTTGGAAGTCGATCCGGAGAAGCCGATCTTTGCGATGGTCAGCCGCCTGGTGGATCAGAAGGGCTTCGGTGAGCTCTGTGGTCCGACCCACGGCAGCCTGTACTCCATCTGCAAGGACCTCGACCTTCAGTTCGTGATCCTGGGAACCGGCGAGGAGTGGTGCGAGGAGGAGCTGGCTGTCCTCGACGAGAAGCTCCCGAACCTCAGCGTGGCCCTCGAGTTCAACGACTCCCTGGCCCACCTCATCGAGGCCGGCGCCGACTTCTTCCTCATGCCGAGCCAATACGAACCCTGCGGCCTGAGCCAGATGTACTCGCTGCGTTATGGCACCTTGCCCATCGTGCGCCGAACCGGAGGGCTCGCCGACACCGTGGAAAACTACAACGAGGAGACCGGCGAGGGCACCGGCTTCGTTTTCGATCTCCTCACCCCCTCCGCCATCGCCAACACCGTCGGCTGGGCCCTGTGGGCCTGGTTCAACAAGCGCGAGCACATCGTCGCCATGCAAAGACGTGCCATGCAGCAGCGATTCCCCTGGGAGCAGTCCGCCGAGCGCTACGCCGAGCTCTACCAGTGGGCCATCGACCGCCGCCTGGGCCGCCAACCACGGACGTGGTAACAGTTTTGGCACTCGGCCCGCGAGGATGCCAGACACCTCCGAAGAAACGCGCCCGAACGCGGGCAATACGCCTCAATCCACCCGGCCACCTCCCCGCGCCGATAAATTCGAAATCCGAAATTCGAAATCCGAATTCTGCTTCACCTCCGGTCAGCGCGCCCGTAACTCAAAACTAAAAACTAAAAACTCAAAACTAACAATGTGCTGCCGGGAACTCGTCGGCTAAACTGATCCC
>DAOWFV010000045.1 GCA_030637805.1 Acidobacteriota bacterium
CCTCCGGACATCCCCATCGTCGTCGGCCTGCCGTTCGGACACGGCGCAACGAACCTGGCTTTTCCCATCGGCGCAGCGGTCGAGCTTGATACCGGCGCCCTACGGGTGATGTGGAGATCGTGATGGCGAAGTTCAAGGTCACCGCCGGGAAGAGTACCCACGACTCCCTCGAACCCATGCGCACCCATTTCCCGAAGAACAGCGTGGTCTTCGCCGAGGGCGACCTCGGCCTGGCAATGTATGTGATCGAGAGCGGGGAGGTGGAGATCCGCAAGCATCTCGCAGGCGAGGAGCGCGTCCTGGCGACTCTCGGCAAGGGTGATTTCTTCGGTGAGATGTGCATGCTCGAGGAGGACTCGCCGCGATCGGCCACCGTTGTCGCGATCGACGACGTAGACGCGGTGATGATCGACCAGTCGGCGTTCACCTTCATCCTCAAGCACAACCCCGAGATCGCCATCCGCATGATGCGCAAACTGGTGGTTCGGCTGCGGCAGACCACCCATCTCCTCGAGGACGCTGTGGGCCACAAGGTCGATCTCGAGGACTCCGGAATTACTGACGCACCTGCTGTGCCCCCTGATCCCAACGCGCGACTGGTGGAGATCGACAGCGGCATCGTCTTTCCGCTCGCCGATCGCAAAGAGACCACGGTTGGGCGGATCGACCCGGTGACCGGCATCCATCCGGAAGTCGATCTGACGCCGGTGGACGGTAAGCGGTCCATCTCGCGCCGGCACGCGCGGATCCGACGCGACGAGGACGGCAGCTACGCGGTGATCGAAGACGTCGGCACAATGAACGGTACCTTCGTCAACGGGGTCCGCCTGGTAGCGGGGAGGGCGTTTCCGGTAGTGGCGGGTGACTCGGTGGTCTTCGGCACCATCAAGTGCCGCTTCGAGATCGACGCCGACAAGGGATAAATGGCGGGCGACCGGTGACAGCTGACGCGGACCCGGTGTGGCCCGGACACCCGGTTACTCGCCTCAAAGGAATCGGGCCGCGCACCGCCGAAGCGCTCGCCGAGGACGGGGTGCGTACGGTTCTCGACCTCCTGCTGCATTTACCGAGACGTTACGAGGACCGGTCTCGACTGGCCCGGCTCGATGAACCGATCCCGGTCGAGTCGTGGGTGCTGCTGCGCGGCCGAGTCCTGAAGGTGCGGGTGCGCCGGGTTTCCCGGCGTAGGCTGCACATCGTGGACGGGATCCTCGATGACGGCAACGGGTTGCTGCCGGTGGTCTGGTTCAATCAACGGTGGTTGAGCCGGCGCCTCGATGAGGACAGGGAGTTCTATCTCTACGGGCAGATCCGCGAGGCTCGCGGGGGCCGGCTGCAGCTAGTAAATCCCGAGATCGAGGAGGTGGGCGAGGACGTCGAACGCATCGTGCCGGTCTATCCGCGCCTCGGGCGTTTTTCCGGAAGGCGCCTGCGCCGGCTGATCGGCCAGTGCCTGGTCGCCACGACCGGCTGCGAGGACCCTCTGCCCGAGGCGCTGCGCCGGGCGCACGGGCTGCCAGGTCTGTCCGACAGCCTCCGTGAGATCCACGCACCGAGCCTGCCTGCGGGCGACGACGAGCGTGAGGACCTGCTCCTTGCTTTCAACCGCGGCCGCAGTCCGGCCCACATGCGTCTGGCATTCGACGAGCTCCTCGCGTTTTCCTGCGTTCTCGCCGAAAACCGGAGACGCCGACTTCAGCAGGGAGGGCTGCGGCTGGATCGCGCCGCGACAGGCGCGTTTGGGGGAGAGGGACTGCTTCCCTTCAAGCTCACAGCCGCCCAGCGCAGGGTTCTCGAGGAGATTTTCGAAGATCTCGAGGCCGGCACGCCGATGGCCCGCCTGGTGCAGGGAGACGTCGGCGCCGGCAAGACCGCGGTGGCGGCGATGGCGATGCTGGCCGTGCTCGAGGCTGGTCTCCAGGTTGCGATGATGGCGCCGACCGAACTCTTGGCGGAGCAGCATGCCCGGACCCTCGCTCCTATCCTCGGCCGGGCTGGGTATCCGGCCCAGCTCCTCGTGTCCTCGCTCGCCGCCCGCGAAGGACGCGCGGTGCGTGAGGGCCTCGCCGACGGTACGGTGAGACTGGTGGTGGGCACCCATGCTCTCTTCCAGGAGGCGGTGCTCTTTCGGCAACTGGGTCTGGCGGTGGTGGACGAACAGCACCGATTTGGTGTTGCCCAGCGCCGGGCCCTGCTCGAAAAGGGGCCGGCGCCCCACCTGCTCGTGATGACCGCCACCCCGATTCCCAGGTCCCTGGCCCTCACCGTGTACGGCGACCTCGATCTCTCCCTGATCGACGAGCTGCCGCCGGGCCGACAACCGGTGCGCACGGTTTTGCGGCCCCCGTCCGCCCGGCGGAAGGTCTTCGACTTTCTCCGCTCGGAGATCGCGGAGGGCGGGCGGGTGTTCGTCGTGTACCCGGTCATCGACGGGGTTGAGGACGGTGGGGCGGCCTCCCTCAACGAGTTCGAGGAGGAGGCGCGCGCCCTCCTGCCGGGAGTCTCGGTCGGCGTGCTCCACGGCCGCCTGAACCGGGAGGAACGCGATGCCGTCACCACCCGTTTTCGGGACGGCTCAATCCAGGTCCTCCTCGCGACGACGGTGGTCGAGGTCGGGGTAGACGTTCCCGAGGCCTCGGTGATGGTAATCGAGTCCGCCCAACGCTTTGGGCTCTCGCAGCTTCATCAGCTGCGTGGACGGGTGGGACGGGGGGACCGTCCCTCCTGGTGCATCCTCCTTGCGAACGAGCGACTGAGCGATGAGGCGCGGCGCCGGCTCGAGGTGATCTGCAACAGCACCGACGGCTTTGAGATCGCCGATGCCGATCTCAAGATCCGTGGTCCGGGCGAGCTGACCGGAACCCGTCAGTGGGGCCCTGGAGGATTCCGCTTTGCCGACCTGATCCGTGACCGGCAGCTGATTTCTACCACCCGGGCGGTGGCGAAAAGCCTGGCGGAAACCGGCGAACTCGAGAGCGTGCGCACCGGTCTTGCCCGGTACCATCCCGTGGATGAGATCCTGCAGGCGGGTTGAGAAGTCAGCCCACATGCCTCGCCACCCAGTTCGGGAACGGTGAGAGGCTGTGAGAAACTGCTGGGGTGCCGCAAAAGCAGATCCGCCGTGTCGTGGTGCTGATCCTGGGTTGGGCGCTGATTGCGCTCGGGGTCGTCGGCCTTTTTCTGCCGGTTCTCCAAGGGGTGCTCTTCCTCTTCCTGGGCCTCTACGTGCTCTCCCGTGAATCGAAGACGGCCCACGCGTGGCTGGAGAAGCTCCGGGCCCGACATCCGGCAATGGACGCGAGGCTGCATCGTTGGAGGGATCGCTTCCGGCGGCATAAAGAGGAGGACAAGGACGGTGCCGATGAATAGCCCGCAGTTGACACCCGGTGAGGAGTGGAGTTGAGTGGCACAATGGAGACATCCTCGAGGACGAAGGAGGTGACCGTGAGCAAAGGGGCCGCGATCGAGCCGGCAAAGATGGAAGACTTCTACCGCCGCCTGCGTCGGCGAATTACGGACTGGATCGGTTCGAAGCAGGGACGGGCCTACCGCTACGCCGACCGGCTTCTCCTCCTTCCCGACTTCGTCCACCTGATCATTCGTCTGGCCCTCGACCGCCGGGTGCCCGCCGAGCTGCGGGCGCAGACCGCGGCCGTCCTCGCCTACGTGGTCCTTCCCCTCGATCTGATGCCCGAGGGTTTGATGGGACCGGTCGGGTTTGCCGACGACCTGCTCCTGGTGGTTCTGATGACGCGCAGGCTCTTGGCCAGAGTGCCCTCCGATGTTGTCCTCTCCCACTGGGCGGGTCGCGCCGACCTGCTCCGCACCATCCAGGGGGTGCTCGAGGTCGCCGACGAGATGGTCGGAAACAAATTGTGGAAGCGGCTCCAGCGCATGGTCGGTGGGGGTGGACGGTGAGCGGGTCCGGCGTCAGTCCGCAGGGAACGGGGCCGCAGCTGGTGGTCGCTCCGGAGGAGTTGACGAGCCTCGATCCGGGCCCGGGTAGGATGCGTTCGATTCCAGGCAGCCGGATGTTCGAGATCAAGGAGGCGCTCGCGGTCTACCGCGACAGCAATCCGAAGGGAACGGTCTTCGATGCGAGCCAGGGCGACGGCGGCGCGAGCCTGCCGGGAGTACCTGGCGAGCTCCTCGACGACGCCCACCGGTTGCAAAAGGAGCACGGCACCGGCTACGACAAGCCTTTCGGAACCGAGATCTTCAGAAGGGCGGTGGTCGAGGACTACTGGCGTCTCGATCCGGTGAGTGGTTGGGGTCCATTAAACGTCATCGCCTGCCAGGGGGGCCGGGATGCGTTGGTCAAGGCGTACGACGCGGTCCAGTTCCTGGGCCACGGCCGCCACGGGGATTTCGTCGTGGTCTCGCGGGTTCCGTGGATCTCCTACAACTGGGGTCCATATGCGGTCGGCGCGAACGTGATGCTGGCACCTGGATTGGAAGACCAGGCCTGGGCACTGACTCCGGCCGCGGTGAGGGACTGCGTGGAGACGGCGGGGGCTTTGGACGGACGACGCGTCGCGCTGGTGGTGATCACCAGCCCGGACAACCCCACCGGAAGAAGCATGAGTCCCGAGAGCCAGCTCGATCTGGCGAGGGCGGCGTTCGCCGCCGGGGTGCCGTTCGTGCTCTTCGACTGGATCTACCACCGGGTCACCGACGGTGAGCCCAACGATCTCAACGCCTTCCTCCGCGCGCTCGAGCCCGCCGAGCGGGAGCGCTGCATTTTTCTTGACGGTCTCACCAAATCACTCGGCGCGAGCAACATCCGCAACGCCCATCTCGTTGCGCCGGAGGCTGTGATCCGCTTCATTCAGAGCCGCGCTTCGCACGCGGTGATCCCTTCCTTTCATAGCCAGGCGGTGGCGATCTCCGCCTACCGCATGGGGTTCGACCGCGCTGCGGCGGGGATCATCGGACCCACCAACGACAGTCGGGAGGTTGTCGAGCAGTTTCTCGCACAGCACGAAATCCGGCACATTCTCGGTAAGGGTTACTACGCATTCTTGGACATGGGACCCTGGCTGGAGAGAGCGGAGATGGACGACACGGCCGCGCTCGGCTCGATCCTTGCCGAGCGCTTTGGCCTCGCCGTCGTGCCCGGCGTCTACTTCTCAGAGTTCGGAAAGAACTGGATTCGGTTCTCCTACGCCCTGCCGCCCCAGACCACGGCCGCCGCGCTCGAGCGCCTGTGGGAGGGGCTGTCCTCGCTGTGACGGCGGCACTGACCCGTTCCGATTGGGGACGCTTCGCCGAAAAGGTCCTCCTCGCGCTGGAGAACTCGCAGCAAGGTGACCCGCAGAGCGGCACCTCGGGGCTCGAGATCGAGTTCAACATTCTCGACCGGGAGCTCATCCCGGTGGCGCAAGTCGGTTACGGTCCGGAAGGGCATTCCTTTGCCGACTACCTGCGCGATGAACGGCTGCCGGAGGGGGTGCGCGATCGTTTCCAGCTCGAGGTCTTCCACTGGATGACCGAGCTGACGACCCAACCCTGCTTCTCGGCCCGCGCAACCGCAGCCCAAGCGCGGCTCCTCGAGGGAGTGCTCCTGGATACGCTGGCCGACATCGGCCACTCCTTCGGGACCTCCTTCCTGGCCCTCCACGGCAACATACCCCGCCCCCTCGAGGTCTCGGGCGGCAGCATCCCGGCCGGCTGGAGCCTGGCCCGCCAGCGCTCTCTGCGGCGCTGCGTCGATCTTTTCGGCACCCGCCTCGCCACCGCCGGCATCCACACCAATCACAGCTTTCCCGAGACTCTGCTGTCGTGGGACTTCTTCCACCTTCCGCTTTCCGAGCGGCAGGGCCGCACCATCGAGGATTACCGCAACCAGGGGGTTATCCGGGCGAC
>DAOWFV010000032.1 GCA_030637805.1 Acidobacteriota bacterium
CCGGCCACCGCGCCGCCGGCCAAGCTGGTACAGATGCAGAGCTACGGCGCCCGGGTAGTGCCGATCGACGGCACCTACGATCAGGCGTTCGAGCTCTGTCGCGCGGCCTGCGCGCGATTTGGCTGGTATAACCGCAGCACCGCCCTCAACCCCTTCACCATCGAGGGCAAGAAGACTGCGGCGCTCGAGATCGTCGCGGCGATGGCGCCGGGGGTTCCGGACGCGGTGTTCGTTCCGACCGGCGACGGCGTGATCCTGGCCGGGCTCGCCAAGGGATTCCGCGACCTCGAGACCGCGGGTCTCATCCCGCGTCGGCCCCGTCTGATCGCCGTCCAACCCGAAGGCTCGGCAGCCATCGTGCGCGCGCTGCGCTCGGGGGCGGACGTTGTGAAGCATGTCCCCGGCGCATCCAGCGTCGCCGACAGCCTCACCGTCGAGATGCCCCGCAACGCGATCGGCTGCCTCGCCGCGATTCGCGCCTCCGAAGGTGGCGGCGTCGAGGTGTCGGACGAGGCTATTCTCGAAGCCATCCCGAAGCTCGCCCGCACCTCCGGCGTCTTCGCCGAACCTGCCGCCGCTGCGGCCCTCGCCGGTCTCGAGACGGCGCTCGCTGAAAACCTGGTCGACCGTGAAGAGCGTGTGGTTTTAATGATCACCGGCAGCGGTCTCAAGGACATCGGCGCAGCCGCACGCGCCCTGACGCCTCCGGAGCCGGTCGCGCCGGACCTGGACGCCATCGCCGCACGAATTCTCAGCTGAGCCGCTTGCAAAAACCGGACAGGTGTCATCCTGAGCGAGGCCGAAGGCCGAGTCGAAGGATCCCCCGAAGTAGGAGATATGCTGATATATCTTCACTTTCCTGCTTCAGGAGATCCTTCGACTCGCTCACTTCGTTCGCTCGCTCAGGATGAAATTCCGATTGGGCCAGCAAAGCTGGCCCGTCGTCATTTCACTTAGGTCCAATGATCTTGGAGGTGGTGTCGGCGCCGGGCACGACGATGCGCGACATCTCCTGGCGCTGCAGCTCCTTGACCTCCTCGATCATCTTCTCGACCGCTGCCTGGATCGCGGCCGGGAACGCCTCGATCGCCGCGGCCAGGTTCTCGGCATCGATGTGGGTCTGGACCGGCAGCGGGCCCATCTGGGACATGAGCTGCGTCTCGGCGACAAAGGCCATCGGTCGCCCAAGGTCACGGGACCCGTCCGTGGTCACGGGTGTGAGCTGTTTGAGGGAACCGACCCGAAGATCGGTGAAGACCTCTTCCCGGTACAGGTTCTTGTCATCCAGTTTGAGTTCGGCAAGCGGCTGAAGCTTCTGATCGTTCATCTCTTCTCCTCGTTTCGAGTGGTAGTAATTTCTCTTTTTTTCGCTCGGGTTCCGGCACGGGACTCGGCCTCACTCATCAGAGCATTGACACGCCCCTCGAGCTCGGCACGGTGTTCTTCCAGCGAGTCGCTGTCGCCGTCGGTGGGTATGGTTAACGGCTCGCCGACGGTCACGACCACCCTGGCGAGGGGAGCCGGAACCAGGTGCCGGTCCCACGTCGGCGGTCGCCAGGCCCGACTCGCCGCGCAGCCGATGGGCACGACCGGCACGCCCGCCATCCGCGCGATCATGACCGCACCGGGCTTGCAGTAGCGAACGGGTCCCTTGGGGCCGTCCAGGGTGATTCCCGGAGAGGCGCCATCACGGCGTATGGCGCGGTAGAGACCGCGCAGGGCGGTGAGGCCGCTGCGGGTGGCCGACCCCCGCACCGCCGTGCCGCCGAAGAGCGCGAGCATCTGCACCCCGAACTCACCGTCGACGGACGGGCTGATCAGGAAGGTGACCTGCGCTCCGAGCTCATGGAGTCGTTTCATGTACCAGGTGAGCGCCAGGAGCCCCTCGTGCCAGAAGCCGAAGACCACGGGGGTGCCCACGGCCGCGAGCTCGCGGAGCTTCTCATCCCCGTGGACCTCGAAACGGTACATAGCCCAGGTGGCGCGGAGGAGGCCGGCGGCGATCGGCGCCCCGACCGCAAAGAGGATGCGCCGCCACCACGTCATCTTCCTGCGGGAGATAGGCTCGCGCGGATTCCGGTTGCGGGATTCGTCATGCTCAGTCATGGGTGGTTTTGGCTCCGTCGGCCGGCTGCCGCGAAGTCCGCAGGATGGTACCACGCGGACAGTTCTTAGTTTTGAGTTTTGAGTTTTTAGTTCAGGCAAGGGCGCGCTTTTTCGGAGGTGCCTGGCATCCTCTCGGACAGATTGCCGACAGGAAAGGGCGCGTTCCGGAGTCGAGCTGCTGACTTCGAGGCGGTCTTCTCCCATCGCACTCTCCGAGGTAGCGCGCCCAGACTCGGGAACCACGCCCCAACCCACCTGACCGTAACCTGGCGATGGTAATTCCGAATTCCGAATTCCGAATTCCGAATTTTCCAGCCGAATCTATCCCAGCCGGTAGTAGATCGGAGACGGGCCTAGCAAGACATCCGTGCCGGCGGGTGCGGGAAGGGCCTGCCCGTCTCTCCCCACGGCCACCTTGGCAGGCCGCGGCAGGGTCGCAGGCACGTTCGGCGTCACGCTCCAGCCCACCACGAGCTCGCCGGCATCTCGGGTGAAACGGTAGAGGAAGGCACCGTCCGGTGCCGGCAGAGGCCCGTGGAAGGTGGCGCCCTCGACCTGGCTGATCAGGGTCTTGAGCGCGCTCCAGGCCGAACGGCGGCGCAGCGAGCCGTCACTCTCCGGCGCGACAAGGCCGTAGCCGCGAGCGATGAGGCGCCACCAGTAGACCCTCTCGATGAGGCCCGTGCCGAGAGCCAGCAGGTAGTACCGGGTCAGGTAATCCGCCTGCTCCTCCTCCCCTACCGAAACGGTCTTGCCGGCCGGAGAGTGCGGCCCCTCCCACAGCGGCCAGTTGACCTCGGTGATCCAGCACCGATCGCCTGATGATCGGCCAACCTCGGCGATGGCGCGCACCAAGGTCACCTTGTCCGCGGTGTCCATGCCCAGGTGGAGGTTCTCCGGTGCGCCGCGGCGGTCGACGTAGAGGAGGCTCGAGACGATATCGAAGCGGAGGCCCGGGGTTCGTCGTTCGACCAGCGCAAGCAAGACCTGCAGCTCGAAGTCGATCACTGCCGGCCCCATCACCTCCACCCCCTCGTGTCGGCGCAGGATCTCCGCCGCCTCCAGGTAGAGATCCACGTACTCGTCGCGGGTCCAAACGCCCCACTTGCTGCGGTTGATCGCCTGCCCGACCTGGAAGCGCCGGCCGAAGGGGCTGAAGCGCTCCGCGATCTCCTCCACCGCCTCTCGCCAACGCGCCCGGTCGCGGACCAGCTCGCGGTTCTGGGGAATCACAAAGTCCAGCTCGTGGCCCCGCGCCGCGAGCTCGGCGGCCAGCCGTTCCTCCTCGCCGTGATCCCGGTCCCAGGGGTGGATCCGGAGCAGCACCGGGCCCACCCCGAGCTCGGCGATCCCCTCCAGATGGGCGTCTCGATCCTCCGGCCACGGTCGCACGGCGAGGCCGATCCCGCCGAAGCGGGTGGGCGCGCCGTAGCGCGCCTTCTTCAGCTCGGCGTAGCGTCGGCGGACACGAGGGGTCGCACTGGCCACGATTGCCAAATCGCGGAGGTGAGCCGGGCTGTCGGCGAGGCGAATGGCCAGCTTCTCGCCGCGGCTCGCGTGCTGGTGCGGCTGGTCCGACAGGTGGTCCCACACCGTCTTGTCCCGCGAGGATACATCGGACGCGGCGGCCGGGATGTGGGGATGGTGCGAGCCGCCGTGGGAATGACGCCTGCTCAACCTCAACCCCCTCATCTGGTTCTTGATCGCGTGCTTGAGCAGGTAGCCGTTGACCGAGAGGACGTAGAACCACCAGCGGAAGGAGTACCGCGAGGGTACCGTCCCCCAGTAGCCGCCGAGGAACGCGGCACGGTGTGCGCGGCGGAGCACCGGGAATCGGCAGATGTCTCGGGTTCGGCGCACGACGCCCGGATGACGGCCTACCCGCGCCCGGTTGAAGTCGATCAGAAAAAGATCGAGCTCCTCGTCGCCGGGCACCGCCAGGACGTTACCAAGGGACAGATCGTGGTAAAGGATGCCGGCATCGTGGATCCGACGGGCCAGCCCGCCGAGGCGAGCGAGGAAGGCCTCGTCGTCGACGTCGGGAAAGTCCCCGGCATCCGGGTTGCCGTTGAGCCGGCGGAAGAAGTGGCGCACCTCGAAGGCCCCTTCCAGGTGCGCGGCGATGAAAAACGACGGACCGTCGGCCGCCTCCGACTCCACCAGAAACACCGGATCGGGGGTGGCAAGGCCGGCTCGCACCATCTCCTTGGCCACGCGCCAGCCGCGCTCCGCCTTGCTTCCCCGGATCCGTCGGTCGAGGCGCTGGAGCCAGCCCTGGTTCCTGAACTGCTTGACGACCACCTTGGCGGGCCCCGAGGCGGTCTCGATGACAGCCGTGTAGAGGTAATTCCTGCCCCAGTGAATGGTCTCGACCGCGGAGGACGGGTCGACCAGCCGGAGCACCTCCCCCACCACGTCCGCGGGACGATGCGTCGTCGCCAACTCGCCGCGGTATCCGGCGCCGACAAAGGGCTCGAATGGCGGCTCGGTGGGGGCTTTCATAGCATCCTCGGGCATCGAGAAAGGATAACAGGGTCGTGGGGCTAGCCTGCATATCTCACCACCTCGCTGCTGCGACCGGTGATCTGCAGCACGCTGCGGCGTTTGCTCCGATCGGACTGCTCGACGTACTGTCTAGTACGACTCCGCGGTCCTCAGGTCGCAAACATCACATCGCACAGCATCTCACCGGTCTCGCGACGCGACGTGGTGAGATATGCAGGCTAGAGCTCGAAGGATCGAGCCAGGCTGTCCGCTATCGCCAGCCCCCGAACGGTCGGCCGGATGCGGCCTTCCTCAACCCTCAGATGGCCCGAGGACGACCAGCGCTCGACAACGGCGGCGTTCACGCCCAGGAGATCATGACCGAATCGCTCGTCCACGGCGGCGACGTCGATGCCGTCGGAGGTTCTCAGGGAGAGCATCACCGTCTCCAGGAGCAGCTGGTCTGGGGTGAGCTCCTCTTCCCCTTCTATCGGTCGGCGGCCCTCGTTCAGCGCGGCTTGCCAGAGCCGGAGCTTGCGCCGGTTCCACCAGCGACGGCCGTCCACGAACGAGTGGGCCGAGGGCCCCAAACCCAGGTACGGCGTGTGGTCCCAGTACTTGCGGTTGTGATGTGATCGGTGCTCGGGCCCGCGCGCGAAGCTGGAGACCTCGTAGCCCTCGTAACCCGCGTCCGCCAACAGCTCGTGCGTGAGCAGGAAGAGCTCCGCCTGCGCCGTAGCACCGAGCTCGCGGATGTGACCCTCCTCGAACCGCCGGCCGAAAATCGTGCCCTCGTGAATGGTCAGCTGGTAGCACGAGAGGTGGTCTACGCCGAGCGCGACCGCCTCCTCGAGCTGGGCTCGC
>DAOWFV010000145.1 GCA_030637805.1 Acidobacteriota bacterium
AGGCTTCAGGCTTCAGGCTTCAGGCTTCAGGCTTCAGGCTTCAGGCTTCAGGCTTCAGGCTTCAGGCTTCAGGCTCCAAGATGATGAGTTCTCAAATATCCTTGTCAAGGGCTCAATCGAGAATCAAGGATCAAGGGGTCGGATCGAGTATCGAGAATCCAGTATCGAGTATCGGGCGGGTGGGCGGTGTTCGATCCCGCTTCCGGCCCCGCTTTCAGCTACGCCGTGACGAGTTGCGCTTCGTAGCTCCGCTGTGACGCGGCGAGTCCTCTACTCCCCAAGCACAAAGGGGATTCGAGCGACACTTTCCTCGAGATCGATCATCAGCACCCACCGTCCCGGTTGGACCCCTCCCGCTATCCGGAAGACGAGTGGACCGCTGCTGACCGACATTGGAGAGGCATAGAGGGAATCGAAGGCGAGCCCGCCGAACGGCGGCGCGAAAAACCACCGGTCGCGAAGTTGTCGACCACGTAGGAACCTGGCCGAAGGCCCGACCAAGGCGCCGGCCCGGTCGATCGCGGTGTGGAGGTTGCCATAGACCCCTCGAAACTCATCCTGGTCGATCAACGCGATTGTGTGTCCCTGTGGGTTCCGAATCCGGATCACATGACGTTCGACCGTTGTGGATGAACCACCGGTACCGGCCAACGACAACCGAAGGACCAACCACTCGTCACCGAGGTTTCCGTCGGCCCACCGATAGTTGAGCTCGGCCTCGATCTCGGGTCCGTGGTACCAAACCTGGTACGTGCCGTGCTCGGTCACCTCGGGTGCTGGGGTGGTTGACGCCGATGAGCAGGCAACAGTGACAGCTAAGAGCAGCAGGCTGCGAGGGTGAAAGATCCGCACCGGTTCCTCCCGATCGCAGTATATCGAAAAGGCCTCGACCATCTGCCGGTGACAAAAAACCCCCGGCGAGGGCCGGGGGTTGGTGGGGGAACAGAAAGTCCGGTCAGTCGTTGAGTTTCTTGTTCTTCCAGTACTTGGTTCCGGCGATGTCGGCGTTGGCCATCAGGCCCTTTTCGGTGAGCTGGTAGACAGCGAGGCCGTTGACGAAGTCGGTCATCACCTCGACTCCGGCCTTGCCGGCGACCGCGCCAGCTCCGGCATCGGCCTGCCATCCCTTTTCGACAAAGTTATTGAAGGTCTGCGAGTCCTGCATGAAGAAAATCACCTGGTACTTCTTGACGCCGAGACCGACTCCGACGCCGGCGGTCCCCATCTTCATGAAAGTGCGTTCGTTGGTGTTCCTGACAACCGCAACCCCGTTGCCGCCGCCGCCGGAGATGCCAAAGGCGAGCTTGAGGTTGTCGAAGACGGCCCAGCCGTAGGATCGCGCGTAGAGCTCTCTGGTCTTTTCGTGCCCGGCAAAGAGCTCCTCCAGGGACTCGTTAGACATCTCGTTGATCTTCCCCCGTTTTCCCTCTTGCTCCATCGCCTGCCACTCGGACTGTTCTTCCGCTTCGGCAGCTTCTTCAGCAACCTCCGCGACTTCCTCCTCGACGGCGGCCGCCTCGTCGGTGACGACGGCCTCATCCGTGGCTTCGTCCCTGCCGCAGCCGAGACCCGGCATGACCAGAAGCCCGACAGCGGCCAGAATCACAACACTCATCAACGTCTTTCGCATGTTCTTTCTCCTTCTTTTGTTCTGTAAGTTCGACGCTCCGGTAAGCAGATCACGAATCTGCAATCATCTGCTCGATCTGCGGTCTTTCTCCCCTCGATCCATCACCATGACTGCTTTATCCGCCGGAATAGGTTGTCTCCGCCATCGCTAATTGCTCGGACTCTACCACGGGAGCCGTGTTCGGATCCCAGCCGCCGCCGAGGGCGCGGTAGAGGCGCACCAGGCTCCCGATCACGATTCCTTCGGCCACCGCCAGCTCGTCCTGGCGAAGCAAAAGCGTGCGCTGCGTGTCCAGGACGTTCTGAAAATCAGTAAGTCCTGCGCGGTACTGGGTCAGGACGAGATCGAGCGAGCGCTGGGTGGCGTCTACAGACTCCGTCAGCCTCCCCCTCCGCTCGATCTCCTTGACGTAGGACATCATGGCATTCTCAACCTCCTCGAGCGCGGCGAGCACCGTCTGTTCGTAGCCGGCGAGAAGCTGCTTTGTACGAGCCTCTTCGGCCCGGATCTGCGAGCGGATGCGGCCGCCGGCGAAGATGTTCCAGCGGATGGGCAGGCCGAGGTTCCAGGTCAGGCTGTCGCCGCCGAAGAAATCACCACCCGAGACCGCCTGAAGGCCGAGGAAGCCGGACAGCTCGAAGCTGGGGTAGAGGTCGGCGGTGGCGACGCCGATGCGCGCGGTCTGCGCTGCGAGCTCACGTTCGGCCTGGCGCACGTCGGGCCGCTGACGCAGCAGCTCGGCCGGCAGCCCGGTGGTCACGTCGGCCGGCTCGTCGGGAATCGGCCCGGGCTCGGAAAGCTCGGCGTGGAGCGAGCCAGGATGCTCGCCGAGGAGCACCGCGAGTCGGTTCAGGGCCTGATCGAGGTCGCGTTCGACGACGGGAATCAACGACCTGGTATTGGCGAGATTTGACTCGGCCTGGGCCACATCAAGAGCCGAGACGAGACCCGCCGAGAATCGATCCTGGGTGAGCTCGAGGGTGTCCTCCTGGCCATCCACGTTGGCGTGAGCAAGCCGCAGCCGTTCCTGGGAGGTGCGCAGGTTGACATAGGCCAAGGCAACCTCGGAATAGAGGGAAACCAGAACGTCGCGGTAGGCCTCAACAGACGCCTCGGCAGTGGCATCGGCCACCTCGACCTGACGCTGAATACGGCCGAAGACGTCGATCTCCCAAGAAGCGCCGACGCCGTAATCGTGCAGGTTGGTGGCGTCGAAACCCTCCGGGGGCGCAAAATCGCCCACGACGCCGTTGTCGCTGGGCTGGCTCCGCGACGACTGACCGGAGAAGCCCACCTGTGGGGACTTTGCGCCGGCGGCTACCCCGCGCAGGGCCCGCGCCTCCTCGACCCTCCACATCGCCTCGCGGAGATCGAGATTCCCACCCGCAGAGCGCATGATCAGGTCCTCGAGCTCGGGATCGTTGAAGACCAGCCACCAGGTCTGGAGGGTTGCCTCACCCTCGGTGAGGCCCTCGGTGGCCGCGGTGTGCCAGGCGTCGGGAAGCGTCGTCTCGGGCTCTTCGTAATCCGGCCCGACGGTGGTGCAACCCACAAGCAGCGCGACCGCTGCGATGACCAGGGCGTGCTTCAATAAACGGGTCCTCTTCATGCTGAATCTCCTCGGCTCGTCTGCGACCAACCTCACGAGTGGAAGCTCGCCGCTGAGGGAATATCAACGCACATTGTAGCTCAGCCTTCCGCGAGGCCATCCACCCGCGCCTGCATTGTGTCCACGCGAACGCGCAGCTCGTCGAGCTGGTCTCGCTCGCGGACGAGACGTTCGCTCTCGGCGCGCACGAAACGGGTGTAAGGGGCAATGGTCTCATCCAGACGATGGCGCCCCCGCTCGGCCTCTTGTTCGAAGTGCCCGGTGAGTGCGGTCATGAGATCCGAGCGCATGGTGGCGATCTTCTGCTTGAGCTCTGCCTTGGCGCGGCGGCGTCGGTGGGGAAGGATGAAGAGGCCGAGGGCGGCCATCACCCCTGCGGCGAGGAGTCCGGTGACGTCGGCGGCGGTACTCGATGCGAGCAGCGCGACCGCAGCGCCGAGACCCACCGCCCCGACCTCGACCAGCGCGGTCCCGGTCACCGCCTTCTGGACATCGTCGGCTATGCGCCGCGCCTCTGCGACGCGGTCATACGAAGCCAACCCGTCGCGTGCTGCGCGGCCCACTGTGTCGAGGAGACGCGCGCGATTTGCCTCGAACCGGCCGCCGACCTCGCCCACCATGCGGTCGGCGTGGACGCCGGCGCGCCGGTTGACGTGATTGACCACCGCCTGCCAGTGCAGCAGCTCGGAGTCCACCAGCCAGTCGATGAGGGAGTCCACCTTGGCTTCCACCGCCTGCGGTGCGTCGGCCACCACATCGAGTTCAAAGCGGGTCCTGAGCTCCTCCTTGTCGAAGAGCTTGGGGAGGCGGCGGAGGCGCACGGTTTCGTCGAAGAACTCGAGGCCGCGGCTCTCCATCCCGTGCAGGACGTTGTCGATGTCCGCGAGTCGAAGGTCGAACTCGCGGCGCACGTCGGCGGTCCAGGTTTCGGTCTGGCGTTCGATGTCGCCGATGGTGCGCAGGTCGTCCGCAAGCAGTCCGAGGCGGGCCTCGACCGTCTCCAACCCGCCACCGAGAAGATTGGCAGCCACACCGAGGGGGTTCGAGAACTTGAGGCGCAGGCGTTCGCCGCTCGAGAGGATGTCGCGGAGAAAGGCCTCCACACTCGGGAGTCCGCTGGCCGCGCGGGCCTCGGAATCCCCGGCAGCCAGTGCCTCGGCAGCGCGTAGCGCTGAAACCGGGAAAACCTCCGGCTCGCCGCCGAGCAGCCGGTTCGCGTTGGAGGAGACGTAGGTGACCACCTCGGCCACCTCGTCGGCACCGCGCAGGATATCGACCTTGTTGACCACCATCGCCACCTTCTTGCCCCAGCGGCGGATGCTCTCGAGGAAGAGGCGCTCACTCTCCGACAGCGGGCGGTCTGCTGAGGTCACGAAGAGCACGAGGTCGGCACGGGGCACGAAATCGGCGGTGAGGGCTTCGTGGCTGCGGTCGAGAGCGTTGGTGCCCGGAGTGTCGACAATGGTCAGTTGGCGCAAGCTCTCGACAGGTGCTGTGACCTTTTCGCCCACTCCACCCACGGGATCGCGGGAGAGCTCCTCTCCCCAGGTGATCACATGAATCTTGGAGGTTGTCGGGGTCACCCCCTCGGTAAGGACCGCCTGGCCCAGGAGAGCGTTGATCAGGGCGCTCTTGCCGGCGTTGAACTCACCGACCACCACCAGCAGGAAGAGCTCGTCGAGCTGACGGACGGATTCGGCGAGGGCGCGCAAATCCTCAGGCGTCGCCTCGCAGCGCTCGAGACCGGCCGCCACTTCGGCCAGGAGCTCGCGCTCGGTGCTGAGAAGCTCGCGGTGTGCATCGGTGAGGATGGGTTCCAGCATGACGGGCACATTCTAGCCCGGTCTGGCGTGATTCGAAGGGTTGAGGAAGTGAGTTTTTAGTTTTGAGTTTTGAGTTTTGAGTTCGGG
>DAOWFV010000084.1 GCA_030637805.1 Acidobacteriota bacterium
GCCTGGTTGCGCAGAGAATGGAGCCCTTGGGCGTAGTTTGCGTGGCTGGCCACGACCTCCTTGCCGTCGGATAGGGTGACAGTGGGGAAGCTGACGTCTGCGTCGGCCAGCATCGAGTAAGTCTGGGAGGGGGTGTCGTTGAGGCTGGTTGCAAAGGCGAGCAAGCGCTCCCCGTCCTCGTCGAGGACGTGCCGCTGCATGCGATAGCTCTCCTCGATTCCGAAACGGTAGGGATCGAGCTCTGGCGTCCGATCAAGCCACCCCTGCATGGTTTCTTCGGGGATCTCGAGCAACTCCGGGGTGTACCAGGCCGTTGCCTGGCGGAAGTCCGCGAAAACGAGCTTGACCTGCTCGAGCCGGGCCTGGAACTCGTTGTCGCGGGTGTCCTGCGACTGCATCAGGCCCGGGTACTGGTAGACCCGGTAGGCAAGCTGGCCGAGCTCGTCGGAGAGCAGGCTGGCTTCGAGAATGCGGTGCGGGCCCTCTGCGAGCGTGCCCTTGAGCGCCTGGTAGGCCTCCATCAGCCCCTGCAACCGCTCGAGGTCGGACTCCCATTCGCCCCATTCCGGGTAGATGTGGCTGAGGTCCCAGGTGTATCGTTCCGGGATCTCGGCACGGTTACGGGTGTCGGGCTTCAGCCCGTAGGAAGTGGTCATGCTTGTGCTCCGTCCGCGACAATCAGGAGGGAGAATCTACCGGGGCGGGAGCTGTCTGTCCAATGGAAGGGTTGCTTTGCTCTCCGGCACCACCGGTGCCAGCCGGCGACCCGGTGTACGCACGGGAATGGGATGGAGGACGGCATCGACCATCGTGGCCTCGCCCTCGACGACCGCGATGCCGCTGATCTCCAGCCGAAAATAGCCGGCTGAACGGAAGCGCAGATCGTAGGTGCCCGGCAGTAGCAGACGGTGGTAGTCGCCGACCGCCGGATCGGTACGGACGAACGAACCGTTGGCCGGCACGTCGCGCCCCACCACCTCGACGGTTGCGGCCAGCGGCGCTCCATCGGCGTTGGTGACCAGACCGCGGATGCCCTCGTGCGCGTGGGTGATGAAGTCGAGCAGGGCGCGCCGGTTCCACTGCCAGTAATCCTCGAGCGCCTCGGCCGGCAGAAGCTTGGTGTGGGAGAGCTCGATGGTGACCTCGCGGCCGCCGTGGAAGTAGGTCATGAAATCCTGGCGGCCGCCGCGGATCTGGTACCAGTCGTAGCCGTTCGTGATGCCGTCTTCGAAATCGGTCATGTAGCCGCCGGGGCTATCGGTCTGGGCGAGGTCCGCGTAGGCTCGGGCGAGCATCCGGAACCACGCGTCGTCGGGGTGGCGGCGCTCCCAGGTGTCCCAGGGGTAGTTCACCACCTCGACGCCGTCGTGGAAGTTGACCGAGAGCACGAAGGACCGCTCCTCGGCGAGGGCCATCATGGCCTCGGTCTCGGGCCACCACCACAGGCTGCGGTCTGGATGGTCGCCGGCACTGGGGTCGGGGAAGTTGCGGTTGGGATCGACTCCCGAGTCCTCCCCGGTTGTCGTGGTGTAGTAGCGGATGGCCCCGGAGAGATTATCGTCACCGCCGAGGTAGGCGCCGTCGGGGTTGGCGAGCGGGTTGATCCAGATCTCGGTCTCCTCCACCAGGGCGGTGAGGTCGGGATCGCTGCCGTGCCCGTTCAGAAGCTCGTCGATCAGGCGCAGCATGAGCACGAAGCCGGTGGTCTCGTCGCCGTGCATGCTCGAGGTGAGGAGTACCTCGGGCTCGTCCTCATCGAGATCCGGGTTGTCGGAGATGACCAGCGCCCAGAGGTGGTGGGGATTCACCGTGTTGTTCCCGGCGCCGAGGTCCATCAGGCGGCAGAGGCCGGGGTGCTCGGCCACGAAGCGCTGCATGAGGAGGGTGTACTGCTGGTAGCTCGGGTAGCAGCTCCAGGTGCGGTCGGGATCGGCCTCCCAGCCGGCGGGACACATGGCGGCGGTCGTAGCCTTTGCCGAAGCCAGCACCTCCCAGCGAAACCCCGCCGCGTGCAGACGGACGAGCTGCTCCGGGGTGGCCGCCGCCCACACCTCGAGCCCGCGCGCATCGTCGATGCTCACGATTTTCGTCAGCTCCTCGAGCTGGGCGCGTTCCTCGATCTCGATGCGGATGGGGATCTCCCCACCGATGCCGGGTCGGGAGGCTTGGCTTTCGGTGGCCGGCAGCAAGGTCACGACAAGGCAGAGCACCAATGCAACGCCGCGCAGTGCGGCGATGAAGTTGTGCAAGGTGAATGGGTGGAGCCTCATATTTCTTCCGATTCACCACCGATTCTACCTTCAAGAGGTCTTAGGGGATTGTGATGGTGAGATATGCAGGTTAGTCCTTTTCGGCAGCGAAGGTGCTAACGCGCAACAGGGATAGCCCGCATATCTCACCGGGTTTCGTAACGAGGGCGGCGAAGCGCAAGTATCCGTTGGGTTTGTCGCGAATGGGGCGACGCAGTCGTAGTTGCGCTACATCGAGGAGCACGATTTGCGACAAGCACGGCGGGACACCGCGATTCGCCGTCCGCAGTAGACACTCGGTGAGATATGCGGGATAGGACGGTGAGGAGGAAATCGGCGCGGCAGGAGCTGGTCACCGTGCGCGCCGCTTGCGCTCCGATTCGCGTTCCCGCACCAGCTCCGCTACCTGGCGGATGCGCTTTTTCTCGCGGGCCTGTTTCATTTTTTCGGCTCGCTTGCCAATGACCTGGAAGATCTGGCTCACCTTGAGCAGGAGCTTCAAATGGCCTACTGAGGAGGGAAGGGTGGTGTGGCGGATCTTGCATCCCCAGAGCTTGGTGGTTGTGATGTTGGCCCTGGTGAGATCTGCATTTCTCAAGTCCGAGTAGCGGATGTCGGCGCGTTCGAGGTCGATGCCGACCGCGTCCGAGAAACGGAAGTCGGCGCCGATCATCTTTGCTCGGCGGGCGTTGACCAGGATGAGATTGGTGCCGGAGAGGTCGGCGCCCTGGGCCACAGCCTCCTCGAGGTTTGCCTGCTTGAAGGTGGCGTGACGGGCGTTGGCGTCCACCAGGTTCGCTCCCCTGAGGTTGGCGCCTTCGAGGTTCGCGTGACGAAGATCGGCCTGCTCGAGGTTGGCCTCGCGAAAGTTGGCGGCCCGAAGCTCGCAGCGGGAGAACACCGCCCGGCGGAGATCGGCGGTGGCGAAGGAAACGCGGCCCAGGCTGGGCGAGCGGAAGTCGAGCTCCGCCAGACGGGCGCTGGCGAGATTGCATCCGTCGAAGACCGCTCCGATGAGGCTGGATCCGCGGAGGTCCGCATCCGAAAGGTTGGTGCCGACGAAGCTCGCTTTCTCCAGGTCGGCGTGGCTGAGACTCGAGCCCTCGCACTGGGCGTTGTCGAAGATGGCTTCGCTCAACACTGCGCCGTGGAAGTTGGAGGTGCGCAGGGTGGCGCCGCGGAAGTCAGCTCGCTGCAGCTTGCAGCCCTTGAACTGGGCGTTGTCGGCCTGGGCGTCGGAGAAGACAGCCCCCTCCATGTTCAGGTTCAAGAACTCGAGACCGTCGAGGATTGCCGACTGGGCCTCCACTCCGCGCATGATGGCGTTGTCGAAACGGCCGCCGCGCAGCGAGGCGCCCTTGAAAATGGCGCCGGAGAGGTCGGCGTGATCGAAAAGAGCGCTCTCCATCTGCGCCTGCGAGAGAACGACGTGGCGGAGGTTGGCGCGGGTCAGGTTGGTGCCGCGGAGGGAGGCCCCATGGAGGGACCCATGGGATAGGTCCAGATTGGAGAGGTCCACGAAGTCGAGCTGCACGTAGTCCAGCCTGGCCTCGGTGAGGTCGGCATTCGTGAGCCGCGCGCTTTCGAGGATAGCCCGCGTCAGGTCCGTCTGGTGGAGGCGTGCCCCGCTGAGGTCGGCGCCACGCAGATGTGCCTTGGTGAAGTCCAGCCCGCTCAGGTCGAGGCCGGCAAGCTGTGCGTCGATGAGGTCCGGCGCCAGGGTCGGATGTTCAGCGCGCCACTGGTTCCAGGAACCAGCGCGCAGCTGGGCGAGGTGATCTGGGTTGGCCATGCTGGGTTCCTCTTGCCGAGCCTCCTCGTGACCTCAGTATACGGCCGTTCGGTTTCCGGCGTCGATGACCCGGGAGGTCGCGGTCGGTGGTCGTCCGAGGCGCGGACGCCGGTCGTCGTGAGGAGTTCGGAATTCGGAATTCGGAATTCGGAATGCCGCCCAACCCCCCACCGTCCATGGACGTCCAAGCGGTGGGCGCGGGTTGGACGAGGTGCGGCGGAGGTGCCTGGCATCCCGACATGATGTTGTCCTCAAACCGCCGGCGGCAGCGGAGTGAACTCAGGCCTCATCCGAAGGAGGAGGCCATGAGCCACGCGTTGGCGACGGTGCTTCACCGCGGCCGCAAGGCCGCGAGTAACGTCATGGCGGCGTGCCTGGCATCCTCACGGGAAGCGAGTGCGGAAACGGCTCAGAACGACGATCCGGGTTGTTCGAGCAATGCCTTCCCCTCCGGTGTCGACTCGCGACC